>JAYTUR010000187.1:0-9417 GCA_043744475.1 Saprospiraceae bacterium
AGATTTCGGAAAATTGGCTTTGCCAGGCAAGCCCATCGTCGTTAAAAAAGATGATTCAGAAAATATGGTGGAAAAAGCGATTCAAACCATTCACGCCGCAACTGCGACTGCTGTTGCTGCCCAAACTTTGATTGAACAACCCGAGGTGGTGACAAACGAGGTCAAAAAAATCAGTTTAGATTTACCCGTTGAAGTTTATAAGCATGTGAAAATGCACACCTTTACCCGCACCATCACGATGCGCGAGTATATGCTCGAACTCATTTATGAGGATATGCGCCGTCGTGGAGCGATGTAATTTGTATTTTTAAATAAATATTATTTATAGATTTAAATAAAAATACAAAAACACAAATAATAATGGATGTAAAGTGATGTCAATAAATATTATTTGAATAAAAATATAAATGTGCAAATAATATTTATTCATTAAATGAACCATTCTAAATTTAGAATGCGATAAACGGCGATTGATGATTTTGAGATTATTTGCATAAATATTATTTAAATAAAAAAGCAAATAATTTTTATTTAAAAGTATCAATATTTAAAATAAAATATTGATGTTCAAATCCAGAAATATCATCAATGCACCCCCTCAGTAAAAAAAGGGATTTTATTGATTCTCAGCCATTCTAAAAGGATTTATTTAATCTCACGAATGAATGAACTGAATTTGCTTAAAATAAAAATATTTCATTTTTTTGAGTTTGCAATTATTGGAAGGGAATAAAGAAAGTTCTTAAAAATCAAAGAGTATTTGTATAAATATTATTTATATAAAAACATAAATAATTTTTATTTAAATAATCCTAAAATACTCCACAAACATTGAGGAAAAACGTTAAGAATATTTGAGTAAATATTATTTAAATAAAAACGCAAATATTCTTTACATAATTAAATAAATATTCCAATTCTTTTGCCGTATTGAAAGGAATAATACAACCACAACATAAATGGCAACAAAAAAAGACAATACAGGAGGCAGTACAACAAGCCGCATTTTAAGTCGCTTAGTTGACAGCTCTATGACCATACGCATTGATAGGGCGGGTATCGAAGATGCGATTTTTCAACATTCAGCTTTGTGCCAAACGTTTTTGCCTTATCGCAATCCGGGCGATGAAACCGTTATTTGGCAACAAAAACAAGGCAATGTCAGTCTCGCCGTACAAGCAAATCATGCGGCAAATCCAGCAACAGGTGATTATGAGTTTGTGGGTTTGCCTTATGGCACGAAAGCGCGATTGATTTTGGCACATATTAATAGTGAAGCCATTAAGTCTCAAAGTCGGGTTGTTGATGTTGAAGAAAGTATGACCGCCTTTATCAAAAAAATAGGTTTGGGCACTGATGGGCGCACAATTAAGGAGGTGAAAGAACAATTGCGCCGCCTCACTTCGTCCATTATCAGCATCAGCTACTTCAATGGCGAGGAGAGTTTACAGGTCAATATGCAAATTGTAAAGGCATTTAATTTGTGGTTTCCGAAGGACGAAAAAAACAAAGTGATGTGGACTTCTAAAATTTTATTGTCAGAAGACTACTTCAATAGCCTCTCAAATCATGCGATTCCACTCGACGAAAGGGCGTTGGCGGCATTGTCGCACAATGCGATGGCACTCGATATATATGCGTGGTTGGCGCAGCGATTGCACCGCATTGACCCGAACAAGCCCGTTTTCATCGCGTGGCAAGTGTTGAAAGAGCAATTTGGCTATGGTTACGACCAGATGTTTAAGTTTAAGCAGGTTTTTAGGAAAACTTTGCTGACGGTCAAATCGCAATACCCAAATGCACGTATAGAGGAAGACCCGAACAAGGGATTGACTATGTTTCATTCACCATCACCGATTCCTTCAAAATCGCTGCTAATACCCGATTTATTTACAAAACTAACGTGAAGTTTGGTATGTTATTGAAACAATATGGTTTGAAATGTGCTTATTTGCCGTTTATCAACGTGTAGTTTGGTATAATTAACAATCGAGCTTACGTGCAGTTTAGTATAGAAATGAGGTGTTTTAGGGTTTAAAAAGTTATCAACGTGAACTTTGGTAGATTTCAAAAAAAAGACGAATCATGGAAGTTATCAACGTGAACTTTGGTATGCAAAAATGAATTATGAACGTGAACTTTGGTAGGTATTTAACGTGAAGTTTGGTAGGTAAACCTATATAGTATCCGTTATCTTTTTATTCCTATATTATTCGTCAAGAATGAATTTTTTTTATTGATGAAAAGAAAAAAATAAGACCCAAACGCGGGGCGATGAAAGCGATGACAGCAACGTGTAGTTTGGTAGGCTTTTTATTTATTCAAAAAAGGAAAATACAAATTGAAAACACAAGAGGTAAAAAACGTACCCCTCAGTATCTTGCTCGAAAAGATGGGCTTTTCGGCAAGCCGTACAAAACATGCTGGAAACGATGTGTGGTACAAGTCGCCGTTCCGTCCGCTGGAACGCGATGCCAGTTTTCATATCAATGTCAGAGAAAATGTTTGGTATGACTTCGGTTCAGGCAATGGTGGCGATGTCCTCAAATTTGTGCAGTTGTTCAATAATTGTGATGTCTCTGATGCACTCGTTTTTTTAGAAGTTTTATTTCCTGAATTCAATAAAAATAACAATCACTCTGAAACAGCTAAAAAGAAATTTGAACGCCCTGACATTTTATCCCTCAAAAGATCTCAAATTATAACCAATCCACATCTCGTCACTTACCTAACCGAAGAACGCAAAATTGACCTCAAAACGGCTCAAAAATACCTTGTTGAGGTCATTTACACCCATGTCGAAACCAATAAAGACTATTATGCATTGGGTATAGTCAATCGTTCGGGCGGTTTTGAAATCCGCAATAAGTATTTCAAAGGCTCTATTGTTGATAAAGACATTACGATACTGAGGGGGGATAAAAAGGAGAATAAAATGTCTATTTTTGAAGGCATGTTCGACTTTTTAAGTGCTTTGAAATATTACGGCGATACCTTAATAGATGGAGAAGTCATCATCATGCACACCGTCGCGTTCAAAAATTCGGTGCTTGACTATCTCCAAACCCGTTCATTTTCAACGATTTACACTTATTTTGACAACGATAGGGCAGGGGAGGAGCTAACTTTTTTAATTGGTAAACATTTTCATACCATACACGAACCTTGCAGTGCTTTGTTTTATCCATTTAAAGATTTTAATGCTTTTTGGATTAATCAGAAGTAACTACCTCTTATATCAGAAAGTACAAAAAAAGAAACAAAAGGAATAGCCCTCAATTCAGACAATTAAGTTTCCTTTGTGGCAAATAATAGCAAATTTCATTTGGAAATAAACCTAATTTGGCACGTCTTTATCGGATTTTGAAACTTCAAATTTGCTGGAATTTCATTTTTTGATACCCAATTGCCCAAAATGGTATTTCTTTCTTTCTTCATCAACGATAACAACAACTCGTATGCAAGTTATTCTCGGTATTATCTTTCACACCATCGGCGGTATTTCTTCTGGCAGTTTTTATATGCCTTATAACAAGGTCAAAGGTTGGGCTTGGGAAAATTTTTGGCTCGTTGGGGGCTTGTTTTCCTGGCTTATTGTGCCACCTATCGCGGCTTATCTTACGATTCCTAACTTTTTTGACATCATAGGAACAGCCAATTCAAGTGTTACATCCATTACCTATTTGATGGGTTTAATGTGGGGCATCGGCGGTTTGACTTATGGATTGGGCGTGCGCTATTTGGGTATGTCCCTCGGAAATTCGGTTGTTTTGGGTTTTTGTTCGGCTTTTGGGGCATTAGTCCCTTCGATTTATTACAATTTTAACCCAACAGAAGGGAAAAAGTCTTTTACCGATATGTTGGCAACTTCAGGTGGTCAATTGGTTTTACTCGGCGTTTTGGTCTGTTTGGTAGGTATAGCGATTTCAGGTAAGGCGGGTATGATGAAAGAAAAATAATTAACAACCGAACAAAAACAGGAAAGTACAGCTGAATTTAGCCTTGTCAAAGGTTTGATTATTGCGATTATTTCGGGCATTTTGAGTGCTTTTTTCAATTATGGCATTGAAGCTGGGAAACCGATGGCTGAAGAAGCTGTCAAAATAGGTTGTAATCCTTTGTTTCAAAACAATGTCACTTATATTGTCGTACTGTGGGGTGGTTTGACGACTAATTTCATTTGGTGTACTTATCTTTTTATCAAAAACAAAACCTTTGGAGATTACACTAAAGTGAATACACCACTTCTCAAAAATACGCTGTTTTGTGCTTTGGCAGGAACATTGTGGTTTTTGCAATTCTTCTTCTATGGTATGGGCGAAAGTAAATTAGGCAACGGCGCAAGTTCTTGGATTTTGCACATGGCAACGATTATTTTGACCGCTAACGCATGGGGTTTATATCTTAAAGAATGGTCAAGTGTCAGTTCAAAAACCTTTAAAACTTTTGTCGTAGGTATTGCGACCATTATTTTGTCCATTTTCCTTGTGGGTATTGGTAATTCACTTTGATTTTCATATTGTGCCAATAATATCTCTCATCTGAATCAAAAATTACTGAAAAATGAACAGTTTATCATCAATTTTCAAGGCATTATTATTCTTTGCGCCTATTGTGTCAAGTTTACACCTTTTTGCGCAACGTAAAATGGAGAAATTGGATAGAGGCGTAGTGGCAGTTCGAACAAGTCCAACCACCGTTTATATCGGTTGGCGACTTTTGGGCAATGATACTGAGGGAGTCGCTTTTAATGTTTATCGCGGCACGACAAAACTCAATGCAACACCAATTTTAGCAACAACCAATTTAGTAGATACCGTTACAACAAACAGCACTTATTTTGTTCGCGCCGTCGTCAATGGCGTTGAACAAACGGCTTCAAAAGCAGCTATCGTTTGGACTAATCAATTTATTGACATTCCGCTTCAAATTCCTGCGGGAGGCACAACGCCTGATGGTGTGGATTATACTTACAATGCTAATGATTGCAGCGTTGCCGACCTTGATGGTGATGGCGAATATGAAATTATTTTGAAATGGGATCCGTCAAATTCAAAGGATAATTCACAAAGTGGCTATACAGGTAATGTCTATATTGATGCTTACAAAATGAATGGTACACGTCTTTGGCGCATTGATTTGGGCAAAAATATAAGAGCGGGCGCACATTATACCCAATTTATGGTCTATGATTTCGATTCTGATGGCAAAGCTGAAATGACTTGTCGCACCGCGCCCGGTTCTATTGATGGTATTGGCAAACCCATTGATAGCATGAATCATACAGCAGATTATCGAACAACAGCAGGTTATGTCTTGTCTGGACCTGAATATTTGACGATTTTTAATGGTCTAACAGGTGCAGCGATGGCTTCGACAGACTACGTGCCTGCGCGAGGTACAGTGAGTAGTTGGGGCGATAGTTATGGCAATCGTGTTGACCGTTTTGTAGATGCTTTGGCATACATTGATGGTAAGCAACCATCTTTTATTACAGGACGCGGCTACTACACCCGTTTGGTTCGTGTGGCGTGGAATTGGCGCAATGGTCAGTTGACAAAAGTTTGGGAATTTGACAGCAATAACTCTGGAAACAGCACTTTTTTCAGTCAAGGCAACCACCAAATTACTGTTGGAGATATGGACGGCGATGGCAAAGACGAAATTTGCAACGGTTCAAGTACGATAAATGACGATGGAACGCCATTATACAGTACGTTGTTAGGTCATGGTGACGCACTCCACATGAGCGATTTAGACCCTGACCGCCCGGGTTTGGAAATTTGGCGTTGTCTCGAAGAACCTGCGCGTTATGGCACGAATGGTTTGGTTTTTCAAGATGCCAAAACAGGTGAAATTTTATGGGGTATTGATGGTCAAGCATCAGATGTCGGTCGCTGTATGACGGCAGATATTGACCCACGTTACAAAGGCGATGAATGTTGGGGCGCAAAAGGCGGACTTTATACATGCAAAGGGCAGCTAATATCTGCAACCCGCCCAAGTTCTATGAATTTTGGTATTTGGTGGGACGCTGATTTGACACGTGAATTATTGGATGGCAACAAAATATATAAATGGAATTATTTGAATGCCACAAGTTCCACTATTTTTACGGCTGACAGTTGCACATCAAATAACGGCACAAAAGCGACCCCCGCAGTAAGTTGCGATCTTTTTGGCGATTGGCGAGAGGAATTTGTTTTGAGAAAAACGGATAATACGGCTTTACGCATCTTTACGACGACAATTCCTGCACAAAACAGGTTGATTACGTTGATGCATGACCCGCAGTACCGAGCAGCTGTGGCTTGGCAAAACTCTGCTTACAATCAACCACCGCATCCGAGCTATTATTTAGGTACAGATATGGCGATACCGCCCCGCCCAAATATTGATGTTGAACCCTTGAAAACAGGTATAAAAGAAGTAAAAATAGGCTCAATAAATGTTTCTCCAAACCCCTCAGTACACGGCTTTGTCGTTGATGCAAACGGTGTTTTTGGGTATAAAATCTATGACTTAAAAGGTCAAATGCTTGAATCAGGCAATGGCAACGACCAAACAACAGTTGGTACTAAATTGCGGCGTGGCGTTTTTGTCATTCATGTCAATCAAAAGGGCAGCGAAGAAGTTTTAAAGGTTGTTAAAGAATAAATACTTTTGTTATTTTGAACACAGATTGGACTGATTTAGCTGATTTTCACTGGTTTTTATACTGTTTAATCAGTGAAAATCAGCTAAATCAGTCTAATCTGTGTTCAAAGCTAAGTTTAAAAATTCCTAAT
The DNA here is from genome assembly GCA_043744475.1 of Saprospiraceae bacterium. Classification (GTDB taxonomy): domain Bacteria; phylum Bacteroidota; class Bacteroidia; order Chitinophagales; family Saprospiraceae; genus JAAFJT01. The sequence goes on from JAYTUR010000187.1 coordinate 6,789, forward strand.
TCATGCAAAGAGTCGCTTTCAAAATGCAGCTACATCGGGGTCAAGCTGCGGAATACAAAAAACGCCATGACGAAATTTGGGCAGACCTTGCTACTTTACTCAAAGGCATCGGTGTCAATGATTATTCTATTTTCCTCGATGAAGAAACGTGTGCCCTTTTTGCTATTCTGAAAATCGAAAATCCTGCATTACTCGATACATTACCCGCGCATGAAGTGATGCAACGGTGGTGGGCATATATGAGCGACATCATGGATGGTCATGCCGACAATTCGCCTGTGGTGAAGCCTTTGATGGAGGTTTTTCACCTTTCTTAACAGCTTTTTTGCGTTTAAGAAAAGTATAAACTACTTTTGTAAACAAAAAATTGAAAAATGGATAATCAAATCACTATTAATGAACTACTGAAAAGCGTTGGTCAATTGGATACACGTGAATTTGAAGAGTTTTTTATGAAAATTCAATCTTTGCGTGCTCAAAAAATACCTTCTGATGTCAGAAGTGAAGAAAATAAGCTGCTTAAACAAATTAATGCAGGGTTATTGTCAACAAAACAAGTCCGTTTTGAATACCTTGTTGCACGCCGCGATGCGGGTACAATTATGGAACAAGAATTCAATGAACTTGTGACATTAACAGAAGAAATTGAGAAAAATGATACACTTAGACTCAAACGTATTGCTAAATTGGCTGATTTAAAAAAAATGAGCTTACATGATGTTGTTGATTTCTATAAGTTAAGACCTGTACAGCATGGTTAATCAAAAAACACGTCAAATCGTAAGAGTTCGGGCTTTTTATTGCTGTGAATATTGTATGAGCCAAGAGAAATATGCCTCTCAAGCATTTTCAATTGAACATATTTATCCCAAAGTTTTAGGTGGTGATGAGGATTTAGAAAATCTTGCATTAGCCTGTCAAGGTTGCAATAATTTTAAATTTACAAAAACATGGGCTATTGACCCTGAAACCCAAATTAGTATGCCTCTTTTCAATCCACGTCAAGATAAATGGACAACTCATTTTAAATGGAATGACCGTTTTACGGCTATCATTGGCGTAACATCTATCGGTAGAGCTACGGTTAAGGCTTTACAATTAAATCGAGAAAATTTAATAAATCAACGCATTGTTTATCGCGCTTTCAGCATTCATCCCCCAGAACATACTCTTAAATGACCCAAATCACTTACCCAGATGACTTTTCTCATCATCCATTCACCACAAAGTGCTGACTTTTGTCATGGGCTTTATAGTTTTGTGAAAAAAAGGATGAATGTGAATCATGAAAACGAAAATATCAGCGACGTAGCCAACCGTTTGAATGCCATCATTCAAACAGCTGTAGATGGCATCATAACCATTAGTGATAGAGGTGTTATAGAATCGCTCAATCCCGCAACGTGTAAAATTTTTGGGTACGATATGTCTGAAATGTTGGGGCAAAACATTGCTATGTTGATGCCTTCACCCCACAAGGAAGGGCATGATACTTATATCAACAACTATCTTACAACAGGAAATAAAAAAATAATAGGCATTGGTCGAGAGGTTTTGGGTAAAAAAAGGGATGGGTCAATGTTTCCTTTTTGGTTAGCGGTTAGCGAAGTGCATTTAGGTGGAAAACGCCTTTTTACAGGCATCGTTCACGATATGACCGAGCAGAAAAAAGCAGAAGCGGAGCTACTACAACTCAATCAAGAACTCGAAGGGCGCATTGCAGAACGCACCGAAAAACTCTCCGATGTGGTCAATAAACTGTTGGCAACGAATCAACAACTCTATCACGAAATTCAAGAACGAAAGGCTGCCGAACAGTCACTTTTGTTGCTTCAGCTCGAATTGCAACAGGCTTTGAAAAAGGAACAAGACTTAGGTTTGCTCAAAACTCGCTTTGTTTCGATGGCTTCGCATGAGTTTCGAACCCCCCTCAGTACGATTCTGTCTTCGGCAAGTTTGATGGATCAATACACCCAAACCGAGCAACAAGACAAACGCCGTCGCCATTATTTAAAAATAAAAAACAGCGTTGAGATGTTGACCATGTTGCTCAATGACTTCTTGTCTATCAGTCGTTTAGAAGAAGGAAAAGTGGAGTTGTGCCTTGAAGAAATTAATTTTCATGCCTTTTGCCAAGATGTCATTGATGATATGCACATAACTTTGAAAAAAGGGCAAAAACTCGTCACGCAACATCATAATGACGATTTAATCATCGAAATAGATAAAAAACACTTAAAATTGATACTTATCAACCTTATTTCAAATGCGTCTAAATATTCCGATGAGGGTAAAACCATCATTTGTGAAACAAAAAAAGTCGGACAACATTTAACAATAAGTATCATTGATAAGGGCATGGGTATTCCAGAAGAAGACAAACTGCACATGTTTGACCGCTTTTTTCGAGCCTCTAATGCGGTGAATATCAAGGGAACGGGTTTAGGTTTGCACATTGTTAAACGATATGCCGAAATGATGAATGGTAAATTGTCTTTTGAAAGTGAATCGAGTAAAGGTTCGACGTTTACAGTGACTTTTTTACTTGCAAAATGACCTCTCAGTATCCCAATCCTTTCAATCAAAAAAATCAATATAAATCAGGGATTCATGAAAAAAATACTCATTA
>JAYTUR010000188.1:0-2427 GCA_043744475.1 Saprospiraceae bacterium
GACGACTTGAAAAAGAACAAACGATAACGAGCATATACCGATTTTTAACCAACACTTCCAGCATCTTATCCTTTTGCTAAAAATTTCTTTTCACAATTGCCACATCACTGCCCAACGGAGATGTTGGCTCAAAATGTTTTACCAAACTCTATGAAAAAAACATTTACAATTGCCTTGTTGGTTTGTTGTTTACAGTCCTCTTATGCTCAGTTTTTTGTGGAAGTTGGCGCTAATGCGCAATTATTGGCTATGAAAATCAGTCAATCGCCTGCGTTAGGGGCGGTATCTGAACTCATTACGATGGGCGGTGGCAACCCCGAATTGGTTTTGCCCAAACGTATGCAATCACGTACGCTGTCGCCTAAAATCAATATCGGTTATCGTGTGCCTTTTGATGACTTCAATCTGATGCTGTCAGTCGGTACCAGTCAAGACATTGGTAATTCCTTTAGATTGCGCGGCACGGCTGCCGTTGGCGGAAAGACTTACCCTTATCCAGAAGCATTCAGTGCGCGCATTCGAGCCTATAAAACCTCAGATGATTCAGGTTTCAGCTATGGTGGTGAAGTTTGTTTCGACAATCAAAAGTCAGATATGCTGTTAGCCAACAGCAATGTCAATGCTAAGACCATCGGCTTGATGAATCAAATTAGCAGCGATTTGAATTTGCTCGGGTCGGGTGCCACGCGTAATATGCAGTTTAATGGATTGGTTGGTTGGCAAAAAACAAGCAAAAACTTTGAATTAGGCGTTTTTGGGCTTTTGGGCTTTGTAGGTAAGTCAATGGGCGGACAATTAGATATGAAAGTGCGCTACTATTTGGGCAACAGGTTGAGTGGACAAAACAAAATACAAGTTTATAACCATTAATTATTTTATAAAAATAAGCCTAAATGTTTTGAAGATTTAAAAACACCCTTATCTTTGCCCCGCGAAAACGCCAAAGGGTGTTTTAAAGTTGAAAAAACGGAGGCTTGGCAGAGCGGTCGATTGCATCAGTCTTGAAAACTGACGTACCTGTGAGGGTACCCGGGGTTCGAATCCCTGAGCCTCCGCTTAAAATTGTCGTTGATGAATGACATTTAACTTATTCTGGACTTGGTAGCTCAGTCGGTTAGAGCGCCGGATTGTGGTTCCGGAGGTCGTGGGTTCGATCCCCATCCTAGTCCCACACTAAAAACGGTCATTTGCATTGCAAGTGACCGTTTTTTTTGAGGTCAAATCCGTACTGGAATCCCTTTCTCCTTCAAATAATGCTTCAAATCCCAAATCCCAATCTCTTTAAAATGAAAAATACTCGCCGCCAAAGCCGCGTCAGCATACCCCTCAGTAAAAGTATCGAAAAAATGTGCCATATTTCCTGCACCACCCGAAGCAATTACAGGTATTGAAACCGATTTTGACATGTGTGCTAATGCCTCATTTGCAAAGCCTTGTTTTGTGCCATCGTGATTCATTGATGTGAAAAGAATTTCGCCCGCGCCCCGTTTTGTCACTTCTTTTGCCCATTCAAAAAGGTCAATATCCGTAGGAATGCGTCCGCCATTCAAATAAACTTTCCAATCACCCCCCGCAGTAATTTTAGCATCAATAGCTACTACAAGACATTGAGAACCAAAGGCTTGTGCAATTTCATTAATTAATTCAGGACGACGAACAGCCGCTGAATTAACAGATACTTTATCCGCACCAGCTTCCAAAAGACGTGAAACATCTGCCACAGAAGATATGCCACCGCCCACTGTAAATGGTATGTTCAAGTTCTGCGCAATACGTGTGACAAGTGCCGCGAAGGTCTTGCGTTCTTCCACGGTTGCCGTAATATCAAGGAAAACAAGTTCGTCTGCGCCATGTTCGGAATACCATTTACCCAATTCGACGGCATCACCCGCATCTCTAAGATTTTCAAAATTAATACCTTTGACAGTGCGTCCGTCTTTAATATCAAGGCAAGGAATAATGCGTTTTGCAAGCATAGCTTTGTTAAATATGAAATGTGAATGATGAAATAGGGTTATTAAAATGCAAAAATCCGACGGTTTTCTGAGAAACCGTCGGATTTTGCTGAAAAATAAAATAAAATTAGGAATTAGTTGGCTTTAAACTCACCACTTGCACGGAGTTCGATATCTTCGCTAACCACCAATGAAGGCATAGTGCCAACGCCGAAGTCAGTCCGTTTGATCATACCCGTTGCTTTAAAACCTGCTACTTTTTTGTTAGCGCGATCTGTTGTTGTACCCAAAAGTGCCAAGTCAAGCGTTATTTTTTTTGTTACCCCTTTGATAGTCAAATCGCCAGTCAATTTATACTTTTTATCTGCTACTTTAGAGATACCCGTGCTTTTGAAAGCCATTTTAGGGAATTGTGCTGCATCAAACATATCAGGTTTTTGCAAGTGAGCATCGCGTCCGTCTGCACCTGTTT
>JAYTUR010000189.1:0-2424 GCA_043744475.1 Saprospiraceae bacterium
CGCTTACGCATGCGTGAATGTCTGTTACGCGGATTAGGCATGGCTTCTATTTTTAATTGATTATCGCCAAATGTTTATGGCTAAATCAGTTTTTATTAAAAAGATTCTTTAAGTCTTGAAACGGATTCTTTACAGCATCGTCCGAATTATGGGTTGATACTGCGGGGGTTATTTTATTTAAAACATTAAAATCGCAAGGTTTTGGGTCGTCATTTTCGCAATCATACACTTTGAGAAATGGTTCAGCAAGACAGATAAATTCATATATGTATTGCGCAACATTAAACTCATGTGCATCAGGGTGAATGAAAACGACATCGGCATCTTCACTGACACCTTCTTCCGATATTTTGACCACTAAAGTCTGTGTATCGCCAAAAGGTAATTCGATGGAAGCGGTGCAACGGTCACATTCGGCTTGCATTGCACCATCGAAATCAAAAGTCAATTCGAAAAATGAATCGCGTTTGTCCATGTCAACGGTCACATCGAACCAACCATTTTTGATGGCTGCTGCTTCAAAAAGTGCGAAAAATGATTCATCAATTTGATAATTGAAAGTATGATACCCATTATTCAAACCTTTGATGGGCAACGAAAATTCTTTTAAAGTATTCATGTTTCAATTGTACTAATTGGTCTTAAAAATTCCAAATAAAAATATAAATCATTGATTTTCAACTTTTTGAAAATGTACTTTACGATTCATTTTTTGATTTTTAACGCATTTTTCAAAAACGCTCGCAAAGATAGGTTTTTGCGGGCGTTTTATTAAAGGTTTTTTAAAAAATTTCCAAATTTTGTTTCATGCTACTTTGCAGTGTACAGAATGACGAAATTTTAAAAATTTCGTCATTCTATTTTTAACCTTGAACATAAGCCACGACTTTTTCCTCAAAATAATCTTCTTCGAAAATTTTTGAGATAGGGGTAACATCTACATATTGTCCTTTGCCGAGCGCCTTGATTTCTTCTCTGATATTGCCGCCTTTGAGGGCTAAAATACCATTGGGTAAGATATTGATGTGCTTGTTTTTAATCAAACGGCGCGACCAACGGAACAATTGGTCTAATGATGTGACGGCGCGTGTGACCACAAAATCGAATTGCACGCCTTTTATGTCTTCAACTCTAATGTGTTGAGCCTCAACGTTTTTTAAGCCCAAAGCCGTTGTGACTTCTTGAACGACACGAATTTTTTTAGCTGTACTGTCCACCAAAAGAAAATTTACTGAGGGGTATAAAATGGCTAATGGAATACCCGGAAACCCGCCGCCTGTACCCAAATCGAGGATGTGAGAACCGTTTTTAAAAGCCATTATTTTAGCTATCGCTAAGGAATGAAGGACGTGATGTAGGTTCAGGTTGTCAATATCTTTGCGCGACACAACGTTGATTTTTTCGTTCCATTCCGTGTAAAGCGGTAGGAGCGCAGCGAATTGATTTTGTTGTTCGGCAGTCAGATTTGGGAAATATTTTAAAATTTCGGTCATACGAAGCGATATTACGGCTGTTTTTTACTGTAAAACTAATACTTTTGCAAAATTATTTAAAAAACACCGTTTCAAGGCTTTATTATTCAATAAATACTGAGGGGGTGTTATTCAATTTGAAAAATGGAATCGAAAAGACAAAAGCAAGTGGCTGAAATGATACGCAATTTCAGCTACGTGATGCAAGAAGAAGGACCTAATATTTATGGTCATGGTGTGATGGTGACGGTGGCACATATCCGTATGTCGCCTGACTTGAATTTGGCGCGTATCTATTTGAGTGTGTTTGGTACAGAAAATAAACAAGAGCCGATTTTGATGTTGAAAGAGGAACTTGTTTCGTTGCGGTCAAAATTGGCGCAACGCATCAAAAAGCAAGTCCGCAATATTCCAGAAATCGTTATTTATCTTGATGATACGGTTGATGAGATGTATCGCGTGGATGCGATGCTGAAACAACTCGAAGACGATGGGCAGTTTGGGAAAGGGGAAGAAGAAATATGAGTTATGAAGTATGACAAAAGCGACCTTTTTTACTGAGGGGTCGCTTTTTCCATATTTCGTACTTCATTACTCATACTTCATACTTAGAAATCGCTTTCAACTGTGCAATTGTCGCCATCGGATTCGCTGCCTTAAAGACCGAATTACCCGCCACCAAAACGTTTGCGCCAGCTTGTAAAATCACTTCGGCATTTTGAAGTCCTACGCCACCGTCAATTTCGATATGCGCTGAAAGATTGCGCTCATCAAGCATCTCACGTAGTTTTTTAATTTTATTTATGGTCTGATAAATGAATTTTTGACCGCCAAAACCGGGGTTTACAGACATTAAACAAAATAAATCCGCATCTTCTAATACATCTTCTAACAGCGAAACGGGTGTATGTGGATTGATGGCAATACCTGCTTTTGCACCCGTAGCCTTGAT
>JAYTUR010000190.1:0-2418 GCA_043744475.1 Saprospiraceae bacterium
TTGCTTGTTTTTTCAACAAAACGTCCTCATCTGTATAAGGGAAACGATGACAATCAGACGGTCGAACATCGTAGATATCACAATAATTATCAATGCCGAGAAACGGACAAGGCTTAGTTGTCACCACAAAATCACCATCTTCATCACGACGCAAATACTTATCAATAAAAGCCGATTCGCTCATTTTCAAGTGTTTAGCAATTCTTTTTATATCGGGCGGCTTAAAGCGCGGTGAATAATTTTTGCAGCAATTCGCACAAGCCAAGCAGTCTATTTTTGAAAAAGCCTCTTCATGTAAGATTGGTAATTGCTTCAAAACACTGTTTTTATCCACATTTTGAAGCACTTTTTTATACACCTTTTGCCGTTCGGCTGATTTTTTTGCCCAATTGTCTTGTATTTCCATCATGTAATATTAATTGTATTCGAACCTTACGACCTGCGATTTAAGTTAATAAAAAGGCATTATACCTTTTTATCAACAGAGCAGCGTAAATTTGACGCACAACGTTTCACCTTCAAATATTTATGAATATGCGTCTTTTATCCATTTTCTTTTTTGCAATTACCATTTTTAGCGGCTTATCCGCCCAAAAAGTGATGAAACTCGACACACCAAAAGATCCTTCGCGGATGTCATTCCTCATCGGTTCAAATATTACTTTCCAAACCGACGGAGACGATAAAAAGAATAAAATTTGGATAACAAAACGTATTGTTGACTTCGATATTGACCGTCATCAAGTCATTTTTGACGATTGGTCTATCACCATGGAGGACATTATCGCTGTCCGCAAAGGCAATGAACGGCGTGGCATTCGCAATGTAGGTGCAGCATTAATGACATTTGGTGTTGGCGCAGCCTTTTTTGGATTGGCTGGTAAACTGACACCCAATTGTCCAAATTGTAACGAAGCCATGGTTGTCGGTGCCAGTTCAGGTGCCCTCGGTTGGCTTTTGACTCGAATTTCAGGCTTTAAAACTTTTAAAATTAATATCAAAACTAAAAATAAGCTCCGACTACTCGATTTAACGCCTAAACCATCTACCGACCCCGCAAAGGTTTAGTCCGTTTGGCATCAAAAGTGCCGACGACGACTTCAAACATATCCTCTTTTTTCAAGTATTTTTGCGCCAAATCACGCAATTCCGTTGGCGTAATGGTGCGAATAGTCTCTACAAATTGTGAAAAATTACTCAAAGGCATCTCCTCAATGATATAAGTTCTGATGACATCATTTATAGCAAATGGGCCGTCCACCATATTCAAAAAATTGCCTAAAAGATAATTTCTGACCATTGCCAACTCGCTGTCCTCAATGAGGTCATTTTGCAGAACAGCCATCTCTTTATACACCTCGACAAGAGCTTTATCCACAAATTCATTCCCAATTTCGGAACTGATATAAAAAAAACTGTCTCGCAGCAAGGTGTCACTCGCCGAACCAATATTGTAAGTAAATCCTTTCTTTTCTCTAATATTCTTCATCAAACGAGAGCCGAAATAGCCGCCAAGTATCGTATTGAGTACAAAAAAGCCATTGTAATCGGGGTGTTTCCGATTGCCTATGCGCCGACCTATACGGATAGCAGCTTGCAAAGTATCGGGATTTTGAACCCTTATTTTTTGCGGTTTTAAGTCTGTTATACTGAGGGGGGAAGGGCGGCTAAGCGTAACTGTTTTGTTTTGACCTAAATATTGATTTAAGAGGGTCAAAACAGAATCATCAAAATAGCCGCTTAGAAAAATGACCATATTGTCAGCCGTGTAATTTTCTCGATGATACTGCTTCAAATCGTCCGTTGTCAAATTGCGGTAGTCGTCTGCCGTTGAGTTGTAACCATAAGGCGTGTCTCCTCCATAAGCCATTTCCGTTATGGTTCGATAAGCAATGACATCATTTTTGGTCAATTCAACCGCTAAATTTTGGATATTATTCTCAACAAAAGTATTTAACTCACGTTGAGGAAACGTCGGTTCTTGAATGATTTCAGCCAAAAGGGGCAACAGCTTAGGGAAATGTTTTGTCATACAATACAATTTCACGTTGCTGGTATCGAGACTGACAGGCATCTTCAAAGTACCTGCCCAAAAATCAATTTGTTGGGCAATTTCTGCTGAATTAAAACTGGATGTGCCTTCGCGCAATTGGCGTGACGTTGCGCGCGCAGTCATGCGTTTGTGCTCTTCGGGTCGCCCTGACAGGATAGCAATGTCTATTTTCATAATCTCCTGCGTCCCCAGACGCGTTTGATAGACAGGAATGCCGTTGTCGAGCTTAGATACTGAGGGGAGTGGTAAAGTCAATGAAGTGACTTCGAAAATCGGGGGCGGTGTTTTCCTAAATAAATGATTAGCTTTCAAAGTCCTAATTTTTGATTTTAAAATGCAAAGGTTGAAAATTGCTGGCTTATTCT
>JAYTUR010000191.1:0-2416 GCA_043744475.1 Saprospiraceae bacterium
ACGTGTCTTTTCTGTTGACTTTTTGAATGGAAAAGATATGGTTTTGACCGCAAGTGTTCGCGGTTACTCTGATGTTTTTATTTACAATACGGCAACGACAGGTTTGCGCCAATTAAGCAATGATCATTGGGACGACCTTGATGCCGTAGCCGTCAATTTGGAAGGGCGCAAAGGCATCGTTTTTTCTTCAAACAGACTGAATGAACGTTGGGAAACAGAACGTTTGGACTCTGTTATGCCTGTCAATCACTACGATTTATTCTATAAAGACTTAGAAGATACGTCCAAAAACCTTGTCCGCTTAACGGCTACGCCTGATGCAGATGAGCGCAGTCCCGCGGCGATTGACACGACTTTTTTTACGTTTTTGAGAGATGAAAGCGGTGTTTTTAATCGTCAAATTGGGCGTTTAGAAGACTTTTTGGTGCGTACTGATACCGTTTTTTATATCACTAATGAGTTCAAAGAAAAGGTGGATATTGTGGTGATGCAAGACTCCATGCGTCAGTTTCCGCCTACGCAAAAAATTGATTCCTCTGTCTTAAAACCCATTTGGAAAAAGATTGCTATTGTTAAAAATAATTCCAATTATGACCATAATATCATCGCGCAAAGTACCGCGCCACGTGTCAGAAAGGTCGCAGAAGTGTTTTACACTGAGGGGGTGCCTCATGTGCAAATAATGCCTTTGCAAGTTGATACGGCGATTACGGCGACTTTTACACATTATTGGTATTGGAAAAAACAGATGCAAGTTAAGCAGTCAAAAGGGCGAGGGCAAAGTAACAAACCTGTCAACGGCGTGATGCAGCCCGTCATTACAGCAGTTCCGCCTACCGAAAAACCGCCTGTGACCACACTACCGATAACAGAACCGAAGGTGGAAAAGGTAGATGTATCACCCGCCAAAAAGAAAATTGATATTGACAGCTATGTTTTTCAAAGTGAATTTGATGTGGATGAAAAACCCAAAACAACGCAAATAACACCTGAAAAAACAGAGCGCCCCCTCTCTTCCCCCTCAGTATCGAAAGTTGACAATTCGATTTTGGCAACAAAAAACGAGGATTCTAATAAAAAAATCCATGTTTTTCGTCCAGGGCGTATTTCGCCCTATCGGTTATTGTTTAGGTCTGATTATTTTACTTCAAAATTGGACAACAACCTATTGTTTGGTGGTTTGGACAGTTATGCGGGTACGCCACAAGGTTTTGCGACTCCACCAATGGGCATTTTATTGAAAGGCAATTTTAAAGATTTGCTTGAAGATTACCAACTTGAAGGCGGTGTTCGGATACCGACAACATTCAATGGTTATGAGGCTTTTATGTTTTTTGATGATAAAAAACGTCGGTTAGACAGACGTTATGCGATTTATCATAAATCCACAAAATTCAGCGACAACAACAGTTCTGTTTTAGGCAACCGCCGCAGCCGAACTCAAACGACTTTGGGACAATACGAACTCCGTTATCCACTCGATATTTATCAACGAGTGCAAGCAACAGGGACTTTGCGCTCTGACCGCTACACACAATTAGCGACAGACAAAACATCGTTGAACGCACCTACTTTGAAGGAACAACGAATTGGTATCCGTTTTGAGTACGTTTTTGACAATGCTATTGACCTTGAAGTCAATGCTAAAATGGGTTCACGCGCTAAGGTATGGGTGGATTTGGTCAAAAAATTTGAATTGGACTTCGTTGATGATTTCAAATTCAAAGTCAATTCAGGTTTCATGGGCATCGTCGGTTTTGATACCCGACATTATGAACGCATATTAAAACACTCGATTTTTGCAGCGCGTTTTGCGGGTGCAACGTCGTTTGGAGCAGAAAAAACCTTATTTATTTTAGGCGGCATTGACAATCAACTTTTCTCTAATTTTAATAACGATATTGCCATTCCACAAGACAATTACGCTTTTCAAACGTTGGCTGCCAATATGCGGGGCTTTAATCGCAATATCCGCAACGGCACTTCCAATATGGTTTTTAATACGGAATTGCGTATTCCTATTGTCAAATACTTCTTTTCAAGACCTTTAACCTCTTCTTTTTGGCGTAATTTCCAACTTGTCGGCTTTTTCGATGCGGGAACAGCATGGCATGGTGGCAATCCATTCCGTCGCGACAATCCATTGAATACCATTGTTTTACCAAAAGATGTTACTAAAAATACATCAGTGGTCTTGACTGTCAATTATTTCAAAGACCCTATTGTGGCGAGTTATGGTTTTGGTGCGCGTATTTTACTTTTTGGTTATACGGTTCGCGCTGATTACGGTTGGGGCATTGAAACACGAGAAGTTCAAAAACCAATGTTGCATTTGGCTTTAGGAACAGATTTTTAAAACAAAAAGGGTGTGATTTGTAGCAAATCACACCCTCTTTGTTTTTCTTTAAGCCTTAAA
>JAYTUR010000192.1:0-2414 GCA_043744475.1 Saprospiraceae bacterium
GATGTCTTTTGCTATCAATTCATAGCGACTTCGAGCTTGAAAATGCGTCCAGAGATAGTTCCGCCATTCATCAATTGTACTTTTTTCTGGTGTCAAATAAGTTGTCAAACTCCATGCAAGAGAATCAAGATTCTTGACAAACTCCTCTTTACTCAATCCATCAGCACCAAAGTCCATCCGAACTTCAAAATACGGAATAGACGTTGCCAAAAGCGAACCATCTTCTGCAAGGACATTGCCTCGCTCACCTGGTACTTCACGGTTTTGAATATAACGTTTGTCCGCTTCTTTGCGCCATCTATCACCTTCGCGAGTTGAAATCATAAATGCTTTAAAGAAAATCATCATGGCTGCAAGGACAACAATAATTGCAACCAAATAAACGCGACCTAAAACATTATCTCTAAAATTGACTATTGCCATTGATAAAATATTTTTTGATGACCATTACCATACGTTTTAAACTTTAAATCAAAACATAAAATATTGGTTTACAGAGTATTATATTTTTTTAAAAATGTATAAAATATACCCCCCTCAGTAAAATTACTCAATAATAATCCGTTTTGTCCTTTGATTGGACGCACGCAAACCGAACGCTTCAACCCGTCTCTCAATTTCTGATTGCTTCGTTGAAAGCATTACTTCTGCCTTAGCACCGTTATATCTCCACTTTAAATCTTTAATGTCTTTTTCTAATAACTGAATTTGCCGCACTTGCTTATCCGCAAAGTTTGAATTTGCGATATAAATGAGACCTAAAAAAAATAAAAAAAACACAAACGGTATGTTTCCGAATACCCAATCAGACATCATTGTGCCTAAATGTGTATAGTCTTTTAATGGTCGTGCCATGTTGTTTTGTTTTAAAATTCAAGAACCTTATTTTTAGTTTTTTTCTGCGACCCGCAATTTGGCGGAACGTGAACGCGAATTGCTTCTTATTTCTTCTGACGAAGGTTCAATCGGTTTTTTAGTGATTAAAGCAAACGGACGTGTGATGTTACCATAGAAATCCGTCTCTAATTCACCCTCGAAGTTACCACTTTTCATAAAATTTTTCACAATTCGGTCTTCAATCGAATGAAAAGTTATGACTGCTAAACGCCCGCCAGCCGATAAAACTTCAAGACTTTGCTGCAAAAAGTCCTTTAAAGCACCGATTTCATCGTTCACTTCCATCCGCAAAGCCTGAAAAACCTGCGACCGATAACGCATTTTATCGCCCATACTGAGGGGGTCACTGACGGCTAATAAATCGCTGATATTGTGATATGATTTGCCTACACGTGCAGCAACAAGCGCATTTGAGAGCGTACGAGCGTTGCGCACTTCACCATATTCGCTCAAAAGTTTTTGCAAATTTTCAGCCGTATATCTGTTCAAAATATCCGCAGCAGTTGTCCCTTCGGCTTGATTCATACGCATATCTAAAGGCGCATCAAAACGATAAGAAAAGCCACGTTCAGCTTCATCAAACTGATGAGACGAGACACCCAAATCGGCTAAAATGCCATCAACCCGACGAATTGCGGAAAAGCGCAACATCCGTTTGAGTTCTCTGAAATTATGATTAAGAAATATAAAGCGCTCATTATCAATAATTTGAGAACGCACATCGTCGTCTTGATCAAAGCCGATGAGCTTACCTTTGCCATCGAGACTTTCGAGAATCAAGCGGCTATGACCACCGCCACCAAAAGTCGCATCTACATAAACGCCGTCAGGATGAATGTTCAAGCCTTCAACGGCTTCATTGAGTAGAACGGTTGTATGATAATTTGACATCATATTGTTAAATTGTGGACAAGGTAGGCTTTTCCGTCAAAAAAAAATTCCGGATTCTGACTGACTCCTCATTTTTTTAAAAAATTAGAAAATCAACAAAATCCGGAATCCGTAAAATTGGATAAAATTAAAATGTAAGATATCGTGTTTCACAGTGTGAGGTGTGTACTAAGTGTGCGTGTGTGTAAGAAAAAAAAAACTGTTGTGGTTTTGTGTGCAAAAATTTTGGTTGATAGAACTATTCGTTTCGGTTACCCAAAACTTTCTGGGCTAATTCTGCCATCGTCGTATCGTCCCCATTCATCATGGTTTCGTAGGCATCAGCTTCCCAAATCTCAATTTTATCGCTATAAGCGTTTAAAATAACTTCTTTTTCTAATCCAGCGAATTCACAGAGCCTTTTGGGAACGAGAATACGCATCTGGTCATCCATTTCAATATCTGTCGCGCCATTATGAAATCGGCGAAGAAATTGTCTTGTATCGTTGTCGTAAGGATTTAGTTTCTCAAAATCTTTTACCGTTGTCTCCCATACTTCAATAGGATAAAGTGTCAAATGCTTTTCGAAACCTTTATTGAGTACAAAATGAAAGCTCTCGCGCTCGCCCAATTTCTTCAAAAGTGAC
>JAYTUR010000193.1:0-2411 GCA_043744475.1 Saprospiraceae bacterium
GAGCAGGCGGCAGCGGCACTGAAAAAGGTGAATGACCAATTGGCGACCAATCGGGCGCAAACGAAGGGGGTTGCTGCGGGCATGCAAGAAATAGCCTCACAAGCGACACCAATGAGCCGCATGTTTGAAACGTTAATTGGTGTTTTTGCAGGTGGTGGCTTATTAGGTATCTTCAATAAAACGATTGGGGGTTTGAAAGAGCTGTTTGCCTCGAGTTTGGCAACAGCTAACCAATTCGAGAAAGCGCAAATCTCCTTTGAGGTGATGTTGGGTTCGGCTGCAAAAGCGCAAAAGCTGATTGGGGAAATCCAAAAATTAGCCGCTTCAACGCCTTTTGAAACCGAAGAACTGACGGATTATTCGAAACGTCTACTCGCAATGGGTGTGAGTGCTGAAAAGGTAATACCAACCATGACATCGCTTGGTAATATTGCGGCTGGAGTTGGTAAAGAAAAATTACCTCAATTGGTATTGGCTTTTGGACAGGTGCAAACCAAAACGAAACTTGCAGGTGGTGAACTCAAGCAATTCGTGGAAGCGGGTGTGCCATTGGTTGCTGAATTATCCAAAACGCTCAACAAGAGTGAAAAGGACATTTTTAAGATGACCGAAGAGGGCAAAATTGGCTTTAAAGATGTCGAAAAAGCCATTTTTGGTATGTCCAAAGAAGGCGGCAAGTTTTTTAACTTGATGGAACGCCAATCGCAAACGTTGAGCGGATTATGGTCCACTTTCAAAGACAATTTTACCATTAATATTCTTTTGCCACTTGGCAACGCTTTTGCAAGTGTTATTCGACCCATTGTACAGATGGGTGCTGTTTCTCATACGGCTTCGGAGGGCGTGCGGGTTTTGCAATCTGAATTTAATGTGCAGATAGAAACCCTCAAACGGGGCAACATATCGCATGAGAATCGTGTGAAATTGATAAATACCATCAACGAAAAGTACAAAGAGTATCTGCCCAATTTATTGACTGAAAAAAGCAGCATTGATGAGATAACCAAAGCGCAAACCGCTTCAAACAGCAAATTTTCAGAAAAAATAGCTTTATTGGGTGCACAGGAGAATTTAGTAGAAGCATCTAAAAATCTTAATAAACTTCAAGCAGAAGAATTAGAATTAGCAGAAAAGCGGGAGCGAGTCAATCAAAATAATGTCAAAAAACAGGGTGAATTATACACGACACAATTCAATTATGACCAAGGCAGAAAAGTCGTTTTAGGCTCTATTGACCAACAAATACTCAAAAATAAAAAAGACCAAGAAGACGCGCAAAAAGGTTTAGATAGATATAAAGATGCTGCCATAAAAGCAGGGGTGGATATTTCTAAAATGTTCAGTACACCCACAGGAACGGGAAAAACATCTGGATTTGACAGTGAGATTGATGAGAAAGCCTTAAAAAAGAAAGCTGATGCCGCTAAAAAGGCATTGGAAGATGCCAAAAAATTGGAGTTAGAAGTCATCAAGGCGGCAACGGAAAGAAAGCTGATTGTTCTTGAAAAAGAGCGACTGGAAGGCAAAAAGATTGGCGAAGTCTATACGAACGAATATGCAGCCATTCGTACTGAGGGGTTCAATAAAGAGTTAGCAGTTTACAAAAAATATAAGGAATCGGAGTCTTTGGAAGCGGCCAAGGTTTCTAAAGAATTGGTTGAAATTGAGAAAAACAGGAGTGAAGCTGTATTGCGCTTGCGCTTAGAAGATGCTGACAAGCAAGCGGCTTTTGCTAAAGCGATTGCGGAGCGTGGTTTTTTGCAAAATACTGAGGGGGGCGTTTCGCCATTGAAATATGATCGTGAGGAAAGGGAGTACAAGAAAAAGCTGCTTGATATTGACATTCAGTTTGCGGAAGAAAAACAGCGCATACTGAAAGATGCCAATAAGGAAGAAACTAAAGAATATGTTGACCAACAGAACCGCATTTTGTCCGCAAAAGCGGCTATCCGGAATTTAGAGCAAAGTCAAGACGAAGCCGACCACAAGGAGCATGAACGGCAGCGCAGCCAAAGGATAGATGCCGAAATTGCGGATTTGGAAGAAGCCAATGCACGTGAAGAGGGTGTTTTGAAAATCCGTTTTGCCAAATTGTTGACAACAGAACAGGAGTACGCCCTTGCATCGCTCAATTTCAAACGGGCGATGTTGTTGCAAGAAATTGAGATTCTGAAAACGGGTGGGGATGCCGAAATACGTCAAGCACGGCAAAAAGGAATTGAAGTTGCTGCCATTGACCAAGAAATTGAACTGCAAAAAATCCAGAATAAAAAAAGGACCGTTGCCATCGAAAAGGAATTGGAACAAACCAAACGGGGCATCGCTCAAGATGCGTTTATGCTTGCTATTGATTTTTTGAGCAAAGATGAAGCAGCAAGGAAGAAACACGCCAGTGCTATTAAAGCTTTTCA
>JAYTUR010000194.1:0-9342 GCA_043744475.1 Saprospiraceae bacterium
TTAAAAATGACAAACAAGTGATAATGAATTTTTTTAAACACCCAGATCTGGGATTCTATAACTAATCAACGCTCGAATGTATAAAGTTTTGGAAAGGTATTTTTTAATTTACTCATTCACCCATTCCACCTTCTCCGCAATCGGCTGTCGTTGCGCTGGCAAATCGGGCATATTGTGATAACCCATATAGAATAAACCCAAACAGCGTTCATCATCAGCCAAACCCAAAAAGTCATTCCCCCGTTCGGTTATTGCCGAAGGCGAACTCCAATATGAGCCAATCTCATAAGCCGTACACGTCAACCACATATTTTGAACAGCCATAGAGACTGCTGCAATTTCTTCCCATTCGGGCAAAATATCTTCATGTCGTTTCATCAAAATCAAGATAACACAGCCCGAACGTGTCGGATTTTCGGTTATTTTCTTAATTTTCATATCCGTTTGCTCTTCGGTGGGAGTCAATCTACGATAGTCGGCGACCAAATAATCAGCCAGTTTTGGCAAAGCTGCCCCCCTCAGTACCCGAAACCGCCACGGCTCTGTGAACTTATGCGTAGGCGCATAATTCGCATTTTCAAGCACTTGCTCGATGATGTTTTGCGGTATTTCTTTACCTGCTATATACGTTTTCGGAAAAATAGCTCGACGTTTTTTTATGAGATCGTTGAGTTCCTGAATATTCATTAATTGCGTTTTTTTTAAAACATAGTTAATTAAACACATCGCCATATAGCACACATAGTTTTATAAATAATTGAAAATCAAAAGATTGTGTGTTCTATGAGTCTATGTGTTGAATTAAAATGCAGTGTGTTATTTTTAATTATGCCTGTCTAATAAATTTTTGCTTCTGTCAAATACGTTAAAACAGTATCCGACACAAGGTACTGAATAGATTTTCCTGTAGTTAAACAATTGCGAATATAGGTTGCTGAAATATCCATCAATGGCGCATCGAATAGTTTTATGCGTTCATGTGTTGCCAAAATACCTAAATCAATATTCGGACGACGATACACATAAATATCGTACCCCCTCAGTATCAATTCATAGTTTTTCCATTTATGCAATGTCGCAATATTATCACCACCCATAATGAGGACAAACTCATGTTGGGGATATTTTTCGCCCAAATAAGCCAATGTATCAATCGTATAAGACGGCTTTGGCAAGTCAAATTCAATATTTGAGGCACGCAGTTTAGGGTTGTCGTCAACCGCCAATTGCACCATATTCAATCGGTCGCGGTCGCGCGCCAACGTATTTTTAGGCTTCAACGGATTTTGAGGACTCACAACAAGCCATACTTGCTGCAAATCCGTTTGCGTCGCCATATAATTAGCGATAATCAGATGCCCAACATGTATAGGATTGAAAGAACCGAAAAAGAGACCAATCTTCATATAATGGATAGTTGATAATGGATAGAAGGGCTTTCCTACAAAAATAGAATATAACTACTCACTGTTTTTTGCTTCGCAAAAAAGACGTGCGTTGAGAAAAATCTATCAGAGCGAAGTTCATTTTCAAGAAAAAATCTTTGATTTTTCTTGAAAATGAACTTCGCTCTAAAAAAAAACTCCTTTGTACGCTTTTCGAGCATAGCGAGAAGCAGTGAGTGGCTGATACTTAAAGATTTTTGTTTTTACAGGAAAACCTTTTAATAGCTAGTGGAAAATGAATAATGGATAACAGCTTTAAAATCAATAATTTACATTAACCACTATACATTATCCATTATCAACTATCCGTTATTTAACAGGGCGTTGAGGTTTTTTATTGATATTTTCAACAGGCTCTGAGGTGGCATCTTGCAGATACCATTGCCCATTGAGACGCAATAGGTAATAAGTGCATTTCAGTTGCCCAACAGCATCTTCCAAAAGACAATCACATTCAGATTTATCCCCCTCAGTACGGCAAGCGATTTCAAGGATTGTTGACGAAGCCGCAGCAATGGGTTCGATATTATGCGTGCTATCCAGCGACACAACCGTTTCCAATGCTTTACCTGTGCTGATGAGTTTGGCTTCGGCAAATTGGTTTCCCCCTATTTGGCTTTCCCACGTTTTTACAACGTCTTCAGGCGTATTGGGTAGTTGGACAGCAAAAGTTTTAGGGGTAGATGAGACAGCAGATTGTTCTCCATTGTGACAAGCACTCATAAAAAAAAGAAAAAGAAAAATAGACGCAACAGCGATAGGATTTTTCATTCAAAAAAAGCTTTATGAAAATAATACGGGTGGAAAGTGTTCAAAAGGTTGATATGAAGCCGCAAAATTACGATATTTTTACCGTTAAGTGTAGTTTTGACAAAATTTTGCGTTTTCTTTTTTCTATGGTCAAGACTTTTAATCAAATTTGGTTTGAAATTTGAATATGTAAAAGTTGACGATACGCCTTATTTTTGTATAAAATCGACCTAATTATATGAAGTACCCACAATTTCTAACCGTTTTATTTTTCATTTTATTGTCAACTAACCTGTCGGCACAACGTTTTGGCTACCCGTCAGTACAGGAGCGTCAACTCATCGGTACAAAGTGGCGATACGCTTATACGCTACATTTGGAGTCAAATACAACGGTTCATCAAGCGGATAAAGACTATCAATATTTTATTTTCTTTAAATATGATTTTACTTTTGAGCAGTTTTTACACGGCAAATTCTCAAAAGGTAACTGGAGTTTGGGCGGTGGCACTTTGTTTTATCCTTTCCGAAATATCCAAAAATTTGAAATAGCGGCTATCAATAATAAGGCACTCATCATTGAATTTCAACAACCCAACACAAGTGGTACTTATCAATACCATTTTGTGGCGGTTGACAGTAAGGACGCGCCCTTTGTTCGACCCGTCAATGAATTGCCCGAAATCATTGTCGAAGCGGAATCAAAGCAAACAAAACGCCGTTCGTGGTGGGCAATACTGAGGGGGGGCAATGATGAGAAAAAAGCCGAAACGAAGCACAAAGAGCTGGTCAATATCAGCATTGAAGTCATTGGCGGCGGTTATTATGGCGGTATAGACCCCGTTATCAAGGATTTTACGCGCATAACAACCGAAGGTCGTTTGATTCATGAATTTCAAACCGTCAATAATCCTTTGAAGGTTGTTAAGAAAAATATCAGCCGTCAAGAGTTGGAATCCTTTGCCGATTATATCATGCAAAACAAATTTTTTGACATGCAACGCATGTACGACTGCAACAGTCCTGTTTGTGAAAAGCGTAAAGTGATGAAACCAACGCCCATTCCACTGCGCATAAAAGTGACCTATGGCGACCAAAAACGCATGGTAACCATCGCTATTTGGGGTGAAGATTCCTATAAATTGAAATATGTGGACTATCCCGTTGCACTCGATAATATCATTGATGCCGTTCAACGAATGACACATCGGTTCGATGATGGGAAGTTTAGCAAGTCGTAGTAAATCACAAGTCAGTGCATATAATAAGACAAATCATGCTGATCGAGTATCGCATCTACAATAGGGTCTCTGCCGCGCACATAGCCATCTTTGAGCTGATAGCTATATACTTTCCCAAATTCATTCCAATAAAATGCTGAAAATGAGCCTTTTACATCTTTAACTAAATCGTAAAATGGCATGTGCAGTTCCCTTTCAATCATCTCAATAAGCAGAAAGCCTTGTGTTTTACTCAAATTTGTTAAGCTTTTTCTGAGCTGCTCTTCCATTTTATTTTCAAGCTGTTTGATGTATTTTTTTCTATCTCGATTGCTCATATCGCGCGTAGCAACACCTATTTCACGATACGTGCGCACCGCTTCAACGGCATAAGGAATGACGGTTGGCGCTAATCTGTGATACCGTTCCCAACGCTTATAATCGTCTGCACTGGCAAAAAACTTAGGGGCTTTTACTTCAAACTCGCGTAGCTGCAGCGATATGAGTGTATCGCCATTGGGTTGAATGATGGCAGATACCAAATATCTGCCATCTGTCTGGCGGTACATATAGCCATGTGCTATATCTTGTCCGAATGTCGCAACATTCAGACAAATATTTAGAATTATAATGCCTATTAACTGCTTGATATTCATTATTTTATAAAAAAATTGATGCTGATTAATGGTATTATGCAGGGGGTCATTCGATATGGCGTTCTCTAAAATATACTACATTTACACCTTCTGCTACACTTTTTAAAACGTAAAAAACTAACAGATAAAACGCTCGAAAGCAAAATACGTTGTTAATTTTCATTTAAAATTTCTAAAAACGACTCATTTTCGCCTTCTAAAACGGATTCATCCACAACATTTATTTTTACAATCACGGATATGAAAGCTATGATTTTTGCTGCGGGATTGGGTACACGCCTTCGCCCTTTGACAAATGACCGACCTAAAGCCCTTATCGAGATCAAAGGTATGCCTCTTTTAGAAATAAATATTCGCAGACTTATACATTTTGGTGTGCGAGAAATTATTATCAATACGCATCATTTTGCAGACAAGATTGATGCCTTTTTAGATAGTAGAGACCGCTTTGGTATCCGTATCGTCACATCTTATGAAGCAGAAAAGCCGCTTGAAACGGGCGGTGGACTCAAAAAAGCGGCTTGGTTTTTCGACGATGGACAGCCGTTTTTTGTCTGCAATGCTGATATTTTGAGTAATATTGACTTAGCAAAAATGTATGCAACACATTGTGTTTCAAATGCTTTGGCAACTTATGCGACGCAACAACGCACAACTTCGCGATATATGCTGCACAATACTGAGGGGGTGCTTTGTGGCTGGATGAATACGGTAACAAAGCGCGTACGCATGGGCAGAATGGCAACAGATTTGGGCATGTATTCGTTTAGTTGTTTTCATGTCATCAGTCCCGCTATTTTTCAAACGACACCTGACGAAGATTTTTT
The DNA here is from genome assembly GCA_043744475.1 of Saprospiraceae bacterium. Classification (GTDB taxonomy): domain Bacteria; phylum Bacteroidota; class Bacteroidia; order Chitinophagales; family Saprospiraceae; genus JAAFJT01. The sequence continues at coordinate 4,898 of JAYTUR010000194.1, forward strand.
CTCTATCATTGACTGGTATTTGAGTATTTGCGGCACACATAAAATTTTAAATTATCGGCATGATGATGATGTTTGGTGCGATGTGGGTAAACCCGAAACGCTGGCAGAAGCGGTAAATATCATTGACAAAATACTTGTCTGATATTGTTATTAAAACGAGAAAAACATGCCTTATTAAAAGGTTATCCACAGGTTTTCAACATAGTTTAGTTTTTTAAAAATTTTAAAAAAAGAATACTTTAACAGGCTCTATATGTACCGTCTTTATGCTTGTATTCACTACGTTGAACCAAATTTTAATGGGTATTTTATTTGAAATAATAAAGCGCATATTTTGCTTTTGTAAAAAAAATTATTATGCAAAATGTTGACAATTAAATATTTATATCGTGTTATAAAAAAATATAACTATAAAAATATTTTTTTTCAACATTCTAATAATTGCAACGTGACTTTTTAACATTTTTATACTGAGGGGGTATATTTTTTAATAAAAACAAAATAAAAAATGACTCAATTGACCTTGAAAATGAATGTTTTATACATTTTCAACATGGGTATGTGGAAAAACGATTTCGATGTGGAAAACTTGATTTGTATTTAATATAAACGCTTAAAAAACATGACCCAATTCGATAAAATACGCGACAAAATCAAAACCTTTGACAGCATAGAAGCCCTTGCAACAGAATGGCAAAAGGACAATTTGACCATTGTTTTCACCAATGGCTGTTTCGATATACTGCATTTTGGTCATTTGCATTATTTAGCGGCAGCACGTGATTTAGGCGACCGTTTGGTTGTTGGACTTAATTCTGCGGCATCAGTCAGCCGTCTAAAAGGTGCGCACCGACCCTTAAATGATGAATTGACAAGACAATATACGCTCGTTGCTCTGTCGTTTATTGATGCCATCGTTGTATTTGAAGAAGATACGCCGATTGAGTTGATTAAACGCATAAAGCCGAACATATTGGTAAAAGGCGGCGATTATACCTTAGACCAAATCGTGGGCGCAGACCTTGTCCTTGAAAACGGCGGACAAGTGAAAAGTTTGCCTTTTGTCGAAGGTTATTCAACAACAAATTTGGAACAAAAAATAAAAATGCAATGAAATAGTCATGAGTCATTATAGAATTATCCTTTATTTATGACGATAACTTAATTCAAAAAATGCCCATCATTTCGCTTCAATCATTAACTTTGCGCCCACTTTTGACGTATAAAATCAGAAATCTTAATAATAAAAATGAACTTTCTTTCAAAAACGCCATCCATAGCTATGCACATTAGTCTCTTTGCCGCACTATTGCTCAATCTCTTTTCTTGTTCGCTCGATAAAACATATAATAATCAAAATACGGAAACAACCCCTCAGTATCAAACCGTTCCTGACTCGACAGTAACGGCTGAACCTGTGGATACTTTGAATGTTGAAAAATTAGCAAAAACCCATATTGACTCCAATAGCCGCGTCATTTATCTAACTTTTGATGATGGTCCTTTGTCGCCAACGCCTTATTTGACAGAGATTATTCTCGAGAAACAGATTAAAATGTCATCATTTGTTGTTGGTATGCACGCTTTGATGAATAAAGCGTTCATGCGTCACCTAGATGCCATGAAGCGGAGCCCTTATATCGAAGTTTGCAATCACTCTTACTCTCATGCTTATGGCAAATATCAGAATTTTTACTCACGTCCTGAAGCAGCCGCTCAAGACATCATCGGCAATGAAGAAAAGTTGGGTTTGTTGACAAAAATCGTTCGGATGCCCGGGCGTGATATTTGGGCAACAGACAGTATCAGACGTGGTTGGTCGCAAACAGGCGGTAAAACAGCAAGTATTTTACTTGGAAAAGGCTTTAAAATCTATGGTTGGGATATGGAATGGGAACATTATGGCAGCACTTTGCCCAAGCTTTCTCCCGAACAATTGGTGACTCTGATTGATTCTATGTTCAAACGCAAAGCGACTTTTACGCCCAATCATCTTGTTTTTTTGGGGCATGATGAAATGTTGGCAAAAGAAAAAGGCAGAAAAGATTTGCGTCAAATTATTGATATGTTGAAAGAACGGGGTTATATTTTTGAGTTTATCAGCAATTATCCGCGTTAAAAATAAATATTTAATAACTAATGTTACGCAATGGCACACGGATTAGACGGATTTACACTGATTTTTTAAGATATTGATTAAGCAATATTACACATCTTAGTGTAACAAAAAGATGTATAAGAAAAATCAGTGTAAATCCGTCTAATCCGTGTGCTATTGCGTAATATCAATCAATACCCTGCTTTCAAACCCACAAATGTAGCCGCCAAACACAGCGCAAAACTCAAAAAAATATTAACAAAAGCCATCCCCAACTGACCACTGTGAAACAACGACCATGTTTCATTTGAAAACGTGGAAAAAGTCGAAAAACCACCGCAAAAGCCCGTCGCGAACAATAAACGTTGCTGTTCCGATAAATTTCCTTTCAAAGTCACTGCCGTCAATAAGCCGATAATAAAACAGGCTAAAACATTGGAGAGCATCGTTGCCCAAACAAAATGGTAGCCTAACTTATTGATAACCAAAGCAATAGCATAACGTGAAATGCTACCTAAACCTCCTCCGACGAAAACGGCTAAAAAATTCATATTGTCTTGTATTTTTAAGTAAAAACGGAAATTCGCTATTAACGGGCTGTAAAGAAAAACAAAATGGTACTTTTGCGGCTTAAAATTTTATAAATCGTTTTTTCATGGCAGAGAATTTCGTTGATTACGTCAAAATAATGTTCCGTTCGGGCAAAGGTGGTGCGGGTTCGTTGCACTTTTATCGAGGCAAATATATTCCAAAAGGTGGACCTGATGGAGGCGACGGTGGACGTGGTGGCAACATCATACTGAGGGGTAATAAACAAATGTGGACGTTGCTGCATTTAAAATATCGCAAACACATATTCGCAAAAGACGGTGGCAATGGCGCGGGCGCACAAATGCACGGCGCAGATGCCGAAGACATTTTCCTCGACGTACCACTCGGTACGGTCGCTAAAAATGCGGAGACAGGTGAAATCTTTTTTGAAATTACAGAAGAAGGCGAGCAACGCATCCTCTATAAAGGTGGACGTGGCGGTCTCGGCAATACGCATTTTAAAACAGCAACACATCAAGCCCCACGTTATGCACAACCGGGTGAGCCAGGCATTGAGGAATGGGCTATTTTAGAACTGAAAGTTTTGGCTGATGTCGGTTTGGTGGGCTTCCCAAATGCTGGAAAATCAACACTTTTGGCGAGTATAACGGCAGCAAAGCCTGAAATTGCCGATTATCCATTCACGACCATTGTTCCAAATTTAGGCATCGTCGCATATCGTGATTATCGCTCATTTGTGATGGCGGATATCCCCGGTATCATCGAAGACGCACACAAAGGGAAAGGGCTTGGACACCGCTTTTTGAAGCATATTGAGCGCAATGCAACGCTTTTGTTCCTCATTCCTTGCGATACAGAGCGCGGCATTAAGGAAGAATACGCTATTTTATTGAATGAATTGGAACAATTCAACGAAGAATTATTGTATAAACCACGCTTATTAGCCATCACTAAAATAGATATTTTGGGCGAAGAAATGATGGAGATGGTGAAGCATGAAATACCCGAAGGTGTTGATTATGTCCTCATTTCGGCTGTTGCTCAAAAGGGTTTGGTGGAGTTGAAAGATGCTTTGTGGAAGAAAATTAATGACTAACAATTGATGTACGATATTAGATGCAAGTCAAAAATCCGCCTCTAACATCGTACATTTAACATAGACTTTATTTCCTCAATTTATTAATATCTAAACATTTATGCCTTATTCCTTAAAAGTATATGCCGTTTTTTTGTTTACTTTCTTTACCCTAAACTTTTCCTATTCACAGGAACACAACAAAGGTAATTTTTACCTCTATTGGGGTTGGAATCAAGCGCGATACACCCATTCAGATATTCGCTTTTTTGGCAATGACTATGATTTTACACTCAAACAAGTCGTAGCCAAAGAACGTCAAACGCCTTTTGATGCGAAGGTGTATTTTAATCCTCAAACGTTAACTATTCCACAAGTGAATTACCGGATTGGTTATTTTTTGAACGACCATTACGACATTTCTATCGGTGTTGACCACATGAAATACGTGATGGATCAAAACCAAAGTGTACCGATTCATGGTTATTTAAAAGTGCCCGGCAGTAAATTCGATGGCATGTACAAGGGCGAAAACATTGTTTTGACGGAGGATTTTTTGACTTTTGAGCATACAGATGGCTTAAATTATGTCAATTTTGAAGTCAATCGCTTCGATAAAATAGCGGATTTCTCGAAATTGTCTATGAAGCATGTAACCCTCAATTTGACTGAGGGGGTCAGCATTGGTGCATTATTGCCACGAACAAATACAAAATTATT
>JAYTUR010000195.1:0-2406 GCA_043744475.1 Saprospiraceae bacterium
CGTAATTTATGCTCATAATGACCTGAATGAAGAGACTTCATTGCATTGGCACGGCTTGTTTCTACCTAATCGGTATGATGGCGTACCGAATCTGACCCAAATGCCAATTGAGCCGCATACCACGTATGTATATACTTTTCCGATAATTCAACATGGTACGCATTGGTATCACAGCCATTCGGGTTTGCAGGAGCAAATCGGTATGTATGGTTCATTTGTGATGAATAAACAACCAAATGCCCCAAATTTGAGAACAGGTATTGATGATTTACCGACTGTTCCACTTGTTTTAAGTGAATGGACAGACTATAACCCCAATAATGTACATCGCATGTTGCACAATGCAACGGATTGGTTTGCGATAAAAAAGGGCACGACTCAAAGCTATGCGGAAGCCATAAAACAAGGCTATTTCAAAACAAAAATAGCCAATGAATGGAAACGCATGAATGCAATGGATGTTAGCGATGTATATTATGACAGGTTTTTAATCAATGGCAAAAATGAAAGTACACTTTCGCAATTCAAAGCAGGAGATAAGGTTCGTTTGCGGATTTCCAACGGCGGTGCATCTACTTATTTTTGGCTAACTTATGCGGGTGAAAAAATGACAGTTGTTGCCAATGATGGCAATGATGTTGAACCTGTTGAAGTAGATAGATTGTTGATTGCCGTTTCTGAAACCTACGATGTGGTTGTGACCATTCCTGCGGACAAAACGGCTTATGAATTTTTAGCCACTTCGGAAGATAGAACAAAATCAGCTTCATTATTTATAGGTGATGGTGAAAAAAAACGCGCCATGCCTTTGCCAAAATTGAAGTATTTTGAAGGCATGAAAATGATGAACGGCATGATGAAAATGAACGGTAATTTGGACGATATGAATATGCGGATGAGCTTGAATCAGATGGATATGAACGTGGTCATGTATCCCGAAATAACTGGTGAGATTAAGAAGAAACCCAAACACGATATGAAAAATATGAAAAAGGACGGGCACGACATGGCGAACATGAAAAAGAATGGACACGATATGGAAAATATGAAAAAGGATGGTCATGATATGAACATGGATCAATATAATTCCAATGCGCTTTCTGATATAACGACGTTCAATTATGCTATGTTGAAATCGCCTACCCCGACAACATTACCAACATCGTCCTATCCAGTAAAAGAGTTGCATTTTGAATTGACCGGCAATATGAATCGCTATGTTTGGAGTTTGGACAATAAAGTGGTTTCTGAAACTGATAGAATTTTGATAAAAAAAGGTGAAAATGTTCGGATTGTGCTGTACAACGGCTCGATGATGCGTCACCCAATGCACTTACACGGACACGATTTTAGGCTATTGAACGGTCAAGGAGAGTATGCCCCTTTGAAAAACATCGTAGATATTATGCCGATGGAAACCGATACTTTGGAATTTAACGCCAATGTGGAAGGCGATTGGTTTTTTCATTGCCATATTTTATACCACATGATGAGTGGCATGGGGCGTATTTTTAGGTATGAAAATCAAGCGGCGAATCCCGAAATTCCAAACCCAAAATTGGCACAACGCCAATTATTTGCCGATGATAGACGTTTTCATGCTATGGCAAGCGTTGGCATAGAAAGCAACGGTAGTGACGGCGAAGCGATGTTTTCAAACACGCGGTGGAAATTGAGTACGCTCTGGCATTTGGGCTACCATGATGAACACGGTTACGAAAGTGAAACGATGTTGGGTCGATATTTTGGCAAAATGCAGTGGGTGTATGGCTATGTGGGTTTTGATTACCATTTTAAAAAAGATGGAGGTCCTGAAAATTTGCTTTTTCGCAGCGAAAAAAACAATTTATTTGGGCAAATTAGCAATAAAAACAACCGCAAAACCGCCGTTGCAGGTCTGACTTACACCCTGCCGATGCTTGTTTTAGCCGATGCCCGAATAGACGGTGATGGCAAATTTCGCTTTCAATTAATGCGCGAAGATGTACCGATTACCAAACGTTTGCGCATGAGTTTGATGGTCAATACGGATAAAGAATATATGGCAGGATTTAGGTATATTGTCGGTAAAAACATCTCAATTTCAACTCATTATGACAGCGATATGGGCTTTGGTGCGGGTTTGACAATGAATTATTAGTCATAAGAAACGTCATTAAATGTTATTGAGTATGTCGTATAAAGTAATGAGACATCACTAATTTAATTCTTTTAAGCAATTACAGAGCAAAAATACTGAGGGGGTGCAATTACGCATTGCACCCCCTCAGTATTTTTCGCCAAACGAATTATATATCGCTTTTGTCATGCTGAACAAAGTGAAAGTATCCATATTCACAGTCTATTAAGATACTTGGGTGTATAACAAATTCGCACTAAACTATTACGGGCTGTTTTTCGCTGCGC
>JAYTUR010000196.1:0-2402 GCA_043744475.1 Saprospiraceae bacterium
TAAAAAAGGGACAATCGCCAAACCACTGCCAAAGACAAATGCGCCTGCTTTGGCAAAAAATATAGCGATTTGCCACAAGGTATTTTCATTCGTTGACCACAAAATGGCGGGAATAAACAGCAATAGTGAACTGGCTTTTGGGCTTTTCACCCACCCAGGTGGTGCTTTGATGAACATATACAAGAACCCCGCGACGAGAAAGGTTAAAATATCTTCATTTTGTGTAATGACCGTCATCAAAAGCCCTGCGGTGTATAACAACCACAACAACCAATGCTGTTTGAATGATGTCAGATTGAGTTTTCCTATTGATTTTGTCGTCAACTTATAGGAACTAATGGCAATAATGCCAATGACTGCTGCACCGACACCATAGAAAATGGCTTGCATCCAGTTCAGACCACCATATTCTTTGTAGGCGATGCCCAATACTAAAACCATCAGAAACGAAGGCAATACAAAGGCAATACCCACCAAAGTTGCCCCTAAAATACCATAATGAACAAAACCCAAATAAATGCCCAATTGTGCCGCCATCGGTCCTGGCGACAGCTGCGATAAAGCCATACCTTCCTTATAGTCGTCTTCGGTGAACCAATGCCGCTTTTCAACCAAATCGGTGTACATGTACCCAACCAAAGCCACAGGTCCGCCAAAACCCGCATAGCCTAAGTACAAAAAGTATTTGATAATAGCCCAAAGGCTGTAAGATGGATGTTTGTCCTGTTCCATTGTTTTAGATTTTGAAATTTATACTGATTTTTTTCAACACAAATTTCACAAATTAAACGAATTAAACTAAATCTATCCGTGAAATTCGTGAAATTCGTGTTGGAAAAATCAGCGTAAATCAGTGTTCAAATACGAGGTTATTGATTTGTGCATGTTGCAACAACAAAATTGTTTTAGCGTCTTTAATTTCTCCAGTTTTCACCATATCCAAGGCTTGTTCAAAAGGCAATTCCAAAACATCAATATCTTCTTCTTCGTGTTCCAAACCACCCCCCTCAGTAATTTTCTGTTCTTTGGTGTATTCAGCCACAAATAAGTGGAGAATTTCAGTGACAGAACCGGGCGACATATAAACTTCAAAAACCTTATGTATGTCAGAAATGATGTAGCCCGTTTCTTCCTCCGTTTCCCGACGAATGCAGTCTTCGGGATTATCGGCATCTAACAAACCCGCACAGGCTTCTATCATCATGCCCGTTTCGTTGCCGTTGATATAGGTCGGCATACGAAATTGACTGGTCAAAATGACGGTTTTTTGTGCTTTGTTGTACAACAGAATCGCTGCACCATTCCCTCTATCATAAGCCTCGCGCTGTTGGGTTTCCCAAACACCGTTTTTCTTTTGGTATTCATAAATGATTTTGCGGAGTGTGTACCAATTATTGGACAATATTTCTTTTTGGATGTTTCTAACTCTTGGATTCATCGTTTGTAATTTAAAAATATTATCAACACGCATTTCACAAATTACATGAACTAAAATTAATCAGCTTAATTCGCGTAATTTGTGAAATGCGCGTTAGCTAATTCATTAAAGAAGAGCGACAAAATAGGTATTTTGTCGCCCATGTTTACTTCATTTTTATCACTTCCGAACCTGCCAACAAATACGCACCTGCGCCAAACACCTCAAAGCTTTCTGCACTGAAATTGCGACGCGGGTCTGCACCAATTGGTTGCACCCAACCATATCTGCCTTCGGGCGAAACGAGCGTATTGATGCCTTTCCAAGCCTTTTTTAGGGATGGGGTATATTTAACTTTGTCCAAAAGACCATTGTTGATGCCCCAAGCCATCGCATAACAATAAAATCCTGAACCACTGCCCTCTCCGCCTGGATAAGCCATGGGATCGAGCAAACTGGCGCGCCATAGACCGTCAGCTTGTTGCAGCGTCACGATTTTTGCCATCATCACCTTGAAAAGTTGCTCATAAAATGGGCGTTTAGGATAGTTGGCAGGCAATTCATTCAATAAACGGACTAAACCCGCAACGACCCAACCATTGCCCCGACTCCAAAAAACTTTTTGCCCATTGCCTTCATGTAAGCCTTCACCTTGAGCATTGAGTAAATATCTATCATCACGGTAGAAAAGGTGGTCACTTTTGTCGTATAGTAAATCATAACATTGCTGATAAAGCGAGTCGTTGAGACTCAAATACTGAGGGGTCTTCAACGTCTTGCTCAACTTTGCCAAAGTCGGTGGTGCCATAAATAAAGCGTCGCACCACCACCAATTTATGCCGTGTTTGGTGGCTTCATTGCCTTTGGTGGTCATCAATTTATTGATGGAATCGAGGGTCGCTTGAATCATCCGTTTGTCTTTTTTCAAACGATACAAGTCAATATAGGTTTGAGAAACAGCAATATCATCGGCGTGGTCAAAACG
>JAYTUR010000197.1:0-9300 GCA_043744475.1 Saprospiraceae bacterium
CACTTGAGCGCGTCCGACATGAATGATACGCGAATCCCCCGTTTTTCTACCATCATAACTCAATGATAACAAGATGTTTTTTGACAAAGATTGGTCAAAAGTGATATTCCAAATAAAATTTCGTCCATTTTGTAAACCTTCCAACATAGCAAACTCGACAGGCGTATTTTTTTCACCCACATAATTTATTTTTACATAACCAGCTTTGGCACGAAACTGACCATTGATGGAGCGATTTAAAGTTGCTTCTGTCGAAATATCATTCGTTTTGATGGTTTCACGGTTTGTTTTAAGCGTATTTGAGCCATTTCTGAATTTATATTGGAAAGCTAATCTAAAATCGTTCCCAATTTGCCAAGTCAGTTGAGGCTCGACTTTCCATTGTGAAATATCATAATCTCTTGTTCTAAAAGCCTCACTTTGGTTGCTTTGATTGCCTTTTGACACATAATTAAGCAGCGTAAAATGCCTTGAAATTAGCCAGCGATTCCGAAAATAGAACTCGTTGTGCCCTCGTTCCTCAAAACCTGTGACTACGACAAAACGATTACGACTTGAAATATGTCCAAATTCTAAATCCCAAACCGATGAATTTCGATTAAAATACAAAGAGTTACGCATACTTAAATTTAATCCTGTTAGAATCAAGTCGGGAATATTGAGTTGAAATGGATTCCATTGCGTGACCCCCTCAGTATTTTCTGCCTTAGATACATTTTTGACCCTTCGAGAAATCTGAACATTTGAAGCCGTCGAAAAACGCTTCAAAAACGATGTCAAACCCGATGTGTCTTTGTTCCACAACCGCTTTGGCTCAAAACGCAAACTTTGGGCAAACGACACGTTATTTGTCCGAATAAATTGATTCGTAAAAAGCGACACCCGCACATAATCGGCTTGATCGGGAAAGGGCGCAATTTCAAACTCATCAAGTTGTGGAATCGTATCCCCGTTGCGGTTACGCCACACATATTGTCCTTCCCCTTTGTTGACTCTAACGTATTGATATTCAATCTTTTGTTCTTGTCCTGAACCAATTTCATACAGTGTCGAACCCGCCAAAGCTGTTTTGAAAAAGTTGAAATTATACTCCACACGTCCCAAATAACTTTCTTGTGGGCGCAAAGTCGTTAGGCTCGTATCACCGACTTTTAAGTTGCGATACGTCATTTGCCACGTCAACGACTGGTTTTCTTTTTGTTTAAAATTACCATTAAAACCTAATTCATTGACTTTCGATAAATCGGCAAAACGGTTACTAAAAGGTTGGTAATCATATCGTTGCGAAAAAAAAGAACCAAAAGCAACCCCCTCAGTATTTGTCTTGTCAACGGACACACGCCAGGCATCGTAGGCAAAACTTGAACGCGTCAGCGTATCTGTCCGCGCATCGTGCCGTTCATTCCTTTCTCTATCAGCATTCAAAGCGATACGCAGATTGTTTTTAAAATTTTTTGACAAAGCGATATTTGGACGACTGAATTTTGTCCGTTCAACCGACCCCTCAGTATTCAGTACATTCCAATTCGTTGCGGCAGACCAACCGTTTCTATTTACATCAAAATGAATAGTATGTTTTGAACCATTGTAAACCGTATCTCTCGAAAATCCGCCAAATTCATAACTTGTTGTAAACCAATCTTTTTTAGCAAATTGAACGCTGCCCAGCACAAATTTTTCTGCCGCCTGTGTTTGTTGTGCTGTCAAATTACCAATCGAATTACCCGCAAAATTGGACGACCCATTCGCCACAGGTAAGTTCCAATCCCTTGTAAATTCGGCGGCTCTATACGGATTAAGTGGTCTGAATTGCTGTTGCGTTGCTTCAAATTTGACATCTGTTTTCAAGGAAAAAGCCTCTTTTTTTCCAAAATAAAATTGATTTTGAAGGTTTGAAAAAACAGCCAGACCAATATTTGCAGAGTCACCAATACTTGAAAAACGATTGGCATCATAGCGACTTAAAGCGACTTCTGTTATAATTTTTGTATTTTTAAACAATTGGTAATCAAAGCCTAATGTTGCTAATTGTTGTTGGTTCGGCGGCACGAGGGTCCGCACAGGTTCAAACGCCCCCCTCAGTAAACCCGACGAATCGGGTGCAATCCAACGATATACACGTCCATTTGCAGAAGTCACTTCTTGAATATAATTGCCGCGACCATCGCCCACAGGCGAAAAACTCGCCGTATATTTTGCTGAATCTGGATTACTTGAAAATATCAAAACACTCCGATAAAGCCTACCTTGAACCGTCGTATCAATCAGTTTATATTGAATCCTATCACTCCTAAAACCATCGTCAGTTGAGCGAATACTGGGGGGGGTAGGAGCGACATTTCCCGCCGCCACAAGCAGCCGTTTATCAAGTGAGTCGAGTGCTTGTGTACCTGTCGAATTTTTAGAATCCTGTTCTGTATATAAACTGAAATTAATTTTTAATTTACTGATTTTAAACTCATTAGATTCAGCTACCGTTGACCTCAAATACGATTGGTCGGCATATTCAAACTCGACAATGATGCGGCTGTCCTTTGTCACCAACCGTTTTGGTGTGAACTGAATCGTCCCCGAATTGTAGTCAATCACATAATCATTTTCATCGCCGCGTGTGAGCAATGCGCCATCAAAAAATACCTTTTCTGTTGCTGCCAAAACGATTAGAAAACCGCTCGCACTATTCGCCGCCAATAGGCGATAAGGACCTTGATTGCCTTCACTGACGGGCAAAACCAAACGCGCAAATTTACCGCGTGCAATAGCAGCACTGACCTTAGAAGTAAGTGTTGCCGTTTGTCGCGTCGTTAAGGTCTTTTTAAAAAGAAAATCAGTTGAATTTGAATAGGTTATGCCTTGCAGTTTTTTGTAATAATTGGTAAAATAACTATTGGGTTTTGCCAATTCGTAATCGCCTGCAATGAGTGTATTGTTTTTCTTTTTGAGTTGAATAAAAATGCGGTCAAACTGCCGTAATTCAAGCGTATTACCTTCTGCTTGTATCGGCAAATTATTGTCGGTCATAGAAGCCAAAACATCTAAATCGCCCAATTTGCCTGCCAAATTAAGGTTGAAATTTTGATTTACGACCAAATTTTGGCTGTTACCAATGGAAAAACCTTGCGTATAGTTGCCGCTGTAATCCAATCCTTTTTCAAAAATACTGTTTGATAGGGATGGGTCGGTATAATTGATTTCAAAGCCTTTGGGTGCTAATGGATCAATTTTAGCGGAATCCAAACGGGCGTATTTTTTACCCAAATCGAAAGGTAAAACGCGGTAATGAATGGTGAATGATGAATGATGAATGATGAATGATGAATGATGAATGGGAAATGTTTCAGTTTTTAAAATGAAGTTATTTTTTACTGTGTAAAACGTGCTGTCAATGAGTTTATTTGTTTGATTGTCAATGATTTGTACGGAGTTTGTGATAATGGTTAATGTGTCTTTTACAAGCGTATCGGTTGGGTTTTCGATTCTAAAAGAGCGTTTCGAGTCGTTTATGGTGACTTGTTGCGAAGCAATCGGGAGGGGTGTTTGGGCGTTGGTTCTTGAGGTGAAAAGTATTAGAAATAAGATGAAAAAACTTTCCAAAAGTTTGAAATTTTTGGAAAGTTGAGTAAACCTAAAAAACGCATAACGCATTGACTTACTAAATTTTAAAAATTTAGTAAATCTTAAATTTATCTCTTTCAGAAATTTATTAACTTTTTGAAAGAAAATAAAATAGCGTTTTTGCAAGGTCTGAAACATGATTATTGTTGCTATAAATTTCAGCAAAGTTAAGATTAAAACAAAAGCCGCCTTGCACTATTTAAAATGCAAAGCGGCTTTTCTGTCGCCTATCGCCTAACACTTGTCGCCTAACTTAAACATCAAACGTTAATTCTACTTCTGATGTCGTCGGATGCGCTTGACACGTCAAAACATAGCCTGCTTCCACTTCGTCATCATCAAGGGCAAAACAAGCGTCCATTTTTACAGCCCCTTTTGTCACTTTTGCCATACAGGTTGAGCAGGCACCCGACGTACAACTATAAGGTGGGTCGAGTTTTTGTTTAATCATCACATCAAGAATCTTTTGCCCTTTTGGCACAGCAATATTATGCGTTTTGCCATTGAGGGTAACGGTAACAGCGGCACCGTCCACCGTAACGGCAGATACTGAGGGGTCGGGTGCAATGCCAATATTGTTGAAATGCTCGATGTGGATGTGTTTTTTGTCAATATTTATCGCTTTCAAAGCATGTTCGGTCACATCAATCATGCCCGTAGGACCGCATATGAAGTATTCTGCAGTCTTAGTACGCATCGGATTTTCTTCCAAAAAGGCTTTGACTTGTGCTTCGTTAATCCGACCATTTTTACCTGTCCATGATGACTTACCTTTTGAAAAAAGACCTGACAAACCACCTGCTTTTTCCTTTTTGGGTTGGCTTAAAATGTGTTCCACAACGAGTTGTTCCTCATATTTATGCTGCAAATTGGTCAGTTCTTGCTTGAAAATAATAGATTCTTCGTTGCGATTGCTGAATAAAAGATTGACTTTCGACATAGGTTCAGCCTCCAAAATTGTTTTTAAAATGGACATCAAAGGCGTAATGCCACTGCCAGCGCCGAACAAATAATAGTCTTTTCGCGCCTCTTTACTGAGGGGGGTAAAAAAACGACCCGAAGGCGGCATGACATCTATGCTATCGCCTTGCTTCACTTTTTCACAAATATGAGTCGAGACAAGCCCTTTGGGCACTTGCTTGACGGCAACGGCTAATTCCCCTTCGAGCGGACTCGTGCAAATAGAGTAGGCACGGCGCACATCTTCGCCACCTATCATAAATTTTAAGGTCAAATGCTGACCTTGAACAAATTTAAAGTCTTCTTTTGCGCTTTCTGGCACATCAAAATAGAGACTCACAGCATCGTCTGTTTCCTGAACGACTTTTTTAACATTGAGATTGAAAAAACTTGTATTCATATTACTACTGTATGATTTTTATATTTTTTTAAAAAAGGTCTAATACTAAGTTGGGGCTGCAAAGGTAAACACAACAAATTAAATTTCGTTCTACTTTTCCAAATGACTTTAATATCTTCATGTTTGTTGAAGGTCTTTAGAAATTGTAGAAATGATAAAAAGTACAGAATAAGGGTATTGGGAAGTGCCGCAAGATGTCATTGATGATAAAACCGCATTGAAATAATGGATTGGTAAAGCTGTTCAAATTACTTTGAGCTCAAAATGATACTAATTGTTAAGTTTATTTTGATAATTTTACCGTAGAAATCGCTTTAAAACAAAGGTGTTTCTGCATTTTAATATCATCTTAAACCAACACCTAAAATGAAAAAAATCTTTCTATTTTTCTTATTGCCCATGCAATTGATGGCGCAAAATCCTTCCTTACAATCATTCAAAAGTTATCCATTTCCGACAGAATTATGTTCGGCAGCCAAAGGTGCAAAAATCGCTTTTGCACTCGATGAACAAGGCAAACGCAATGTTTATGTAGCTGAAGGACCTGATTACAAGCCGAGAAAGCTGACGCAATTCTCTAAAGACGATGGTCAAGAAATCACAAGTTTGTCTATTTCGGACGATGGTGAATGGGTTGTGTTTGTGCGTGGCGGTGACCATGGGGGCAACTGGGAAACCGGTTTGCCTGTTAATCCGACCTTCGATCCGAAGCCATTCAACGTAAAAATTGCCAGTGTACCTTTCAAAGGTGGTGATGTCAAGTATTTGTCTGAAGGCGAAGAGCCGACTATTTCACCCAATGGTAAAACTGTTGCTTTCATCAAAGGCGGTCAAGTTTGGACAGCACCGATTGACAGTGCCAATGTCGCTAAAAACTTGTTTACAACACGCGGGATAGTCGGTTCATTGGCATGGAATACTGAGGGGTCTGCTTTGTTGTTCGTTTCAAACCGTGGCGACCACTCGATTATTGGCATTTACAGCAATGCCACAACGCCGATTCAATGGGTTGCGCCTTCATTTGCCTTTGATGAATCGCCACATTGGTCATTAGATAACAAAAAGATTGTTTTTACAAGAAGACCCGGAGCTGGTGGAGAACCTGATTCGATGCTCGTCAAAAAACACAGACCTTGGAGCATATATATCGCCGATTTATCCACAAACAAAGCTATTTTGTTGTGGAAAGCGCCTAAAACCTTACGTGGTTCTGTGCCAACAACACATGGCGGCACCAATTTGCATTGGGCAGCTGGAGATAGAATTGTTTTTTTATCCTATCAAGATGGCTGGCCTCATCTGTATTCAATTGCTGCGACAAGCGGGACTCCGCTTTTGTTGACATCGGGCAATTTCATGTGCGAGCATATTCAATTGAGCAGTGATAAAAAATATTTGACTTTTAGTGCCAATACGGGCAAAGACAAATTGGATATTGAAAGAAGACATGCCGTTAAAGTATCTGTTGACAAAGCCGATATGAAAGTACTAACGCAAGGCAATGGCTTAGAATGGACACCTATTTTGACCGATAATAGCCAAACAGCGGCATTTATCAGTGCCACAGCACAACAATCGCCGTTACCAGCGATTATGAAATTGGAAGGTGAAAATAAAGGTAAAATTCAACTTTTGGGCTCGGATTTAGTACCTTCTAATTTTCCAAAAGAGAAATTAGTGACTCCAACACAAGTCATTTTCAAAGCGGCTGATGGCGTTATTGTTCACGCAGATTTGTTTATGCAACAAGGTGGTGCGACCAGAAAACCCACAATAATCTATGTTCATGGTGGACCACCGCGACAAATGCTGTTGGGTTGGCACTATTCCGATTATTACTCAAATGCCTATGCGTCAAATCAATATTTGGCGAGTTTGGGTTTTGTGGTTTTATCGGTCAATTATCGTTTGGGTATTGGTTATGGCTATGAATTTCACCAACCTGCAATGGGAGGTAGCTCTGGCGCATCTGAATATAAAGACATAAAAGCAGCCGGGATGTGGCTGCGGAAACAGTCGTTTGTGGATACGACTAAAATTGGTATTTATGGTGGTTCATACGGTGGTTATTTGACTGCGATGGCTTTGGCTAGGGATTCAAAGATTTTTGCAGCGGGTGTTGATATACATGGCGTTCACGATTGGGGCATTTCTTCATCTATCATGACCGCTTTTGCTAATAAAACAGAAAAAGCACCTGATTATGAAAAAGCGATAAAAACGGCTTGGTCATCTTCGCCAGTTTCATCAATAAGTACCTGGAAATCACCCGTTCTCATTATTCATGCCGACGATGATAGGAATGTTCGCTTCAACCAAAGTACAGATTTGATTAATCGGCTTGAAAAACAAGGCGTTCCTTACGAAACCATGATGATTGTTGATGACACGCATCATTGGATGAATTGGGACAATTCTGTAAAGGTTTATGGGGCTGTGGCTGATTTTTTTATTCGGAAATTTAAGAAATAAGAAATGTGTTGATTTTTTCATACAAGAAAGCCGCTGAATGTTTTAAACACTTAGCGGCTTTCTTGTACTTAACATAAAGCTCGACACATTCAAAATGCCTTGTCTTGATAAAAATATTAGCGTTTCAGTTTTCTTTTGACATTGAGCCAAACAATTCCTTGATTTTTTAGTAAAACCAAACCAAAACGATAATTTTGCCGCCCAATTCGGGATTTGTTATTTGTTACTCGTTTACGAGTAACAAATAACGGTTAACAAATAACAAAATAATGAAAGTTTTAAAATTTGGCGGTTCGTCCGTCGGTAAACCCGAAAGAATACGGGGTATTGTGGCTATTTTACAGAAATATCACGCTCGTGGAGACCGTTTTACGGTCGTTTTTTCTGCTTTTGGCGGTGTGACTGATGGTTTAATTGATATGGCAGCCAAAGCTGAACACGGAGATATTGAATATTTGGCAGCGTTTGAGCAAATAAAAATGCGCCATATTGATGCCGCTAAACAACTGTTATCATCGAATCGGTTTGCTCAAATTTTACCCCGTTTAGAAAAAAATACCGACGATTTACTCGATTTACTGAGGGGTATCTTTTTGATACGTGAAGTCTCGCCGCGTACTTTGGACTATGTGGTAAGTTTCGGTGAACGTTTGTCAAATTTCATCATTGCGCATACTTTAGACGAATCAGGTATTCCTGCTGAATACTTGGATGCGCGTAAAATCATCAAAACGGACAAGAATTTCGGCTCGGCAAAGGTGGATTTCGAAGAAACAGACAGCCGTGTAGCTGAATATTACGCGGAGCACAGCGATAAAGTGCAAATTGTTACTGGATTTATCGGTTCTGTCAAAGGCAGTGCACATGGGGCGGAGTTTGGTTTGACGACTACTTTAGGACGTGGTGGTTCAGACTATACGGCTGCCATCATTGCTGCAGGGTTAGATGCTGAAGTCATTGAGATTTGGACGGATGTTGATGGTGTGTTAACAGCTGACCCGCGTAAAGTCAAAAAAGCGTTCACCATTCCCACGATGACCTACGCCGAAGCTATGGAAATGTCGCATTTTGGTGCTAAAGTGATTTATCCACCCACTTTACAACCTGCGTTTAGGAAACAAATTCCGTTGTATATCAAAAACACATTCAATCCAGATTTCATCGGTACATTGGTATCCAACAAGCGCGATGCGTCGGCTCATGCGGTTCAGGGCATCAGTTCGATTTCAAATGTGTCGTTATTGACATTGAGCGGTTCGGGTTTGTTTGGGGTGCCAGGTGTTGCAGGACGTTTGTTTGCAGGTTTAGCGGCGACTAAAATCAATGTGATTTTGATTACGCAAGGTTCATCTGAATCGTCTATTTCCTTTGCAGTGAATCCTTCGGATTCAAATAAAGCCAAACGGGCGGTTGAAAAAGCATTCGAATATGAGTTTAAAAACGGAACAGTGAACCCCCTCAGTATAGAACCCGATTTGGCGGTCGTAGCGATTGTGGGCGAGGGTATGCGCTACCGTCCGGGCATCGCAGGCTTGATGTTTCAGTCATTGGGCAAAAACGGTGTGAACTGTGTGGCTATCGCGCAAGGGTCTTCTGAACTCAATATTTCAGTTGTTGTGCCACGTCACGATGAGGCAAAAGCCTTAAATGCTTTACATGAAGGTTTCTTTTTGTCCGATGCTCAAACGCTCAATTTGTTCATCATTGGCACGGGTTTGATTGGCAAAACGTTGATTCGCCAAATAGTGGATAATACAGAGTTTTTGAAAAAGAGTCGTTTCATCGAAATCAAAATCGTTGGTTTATCCAACAGCCGTAAAATGCTTTTTGATGAGAATGGCATTGACCAACAA
>JAYTUR010000198.1:0-9287 GCA_043744475.1 Saprospiraceae bacterium
GGTGGCACAAACTATATCTGGCAAAAGACAGCTATTGATTCATCGCAAACAAATGTAAGTAATCAAGAAGTTGTCGCGCCAATAACGCAAGAAAATGTAGCTAACCAAACGACATTGCCCGAGCACAAAGGCCCATCAAGCATGGTAACGGCTTCTAAATCAAATAAAGCAAAACCTCAAATCCTTTCTAAATTAAACACAAAAGAGCCTTCCAACAATGAATTAGCTTATGAAGAAGCAGAAGAAGCAGAAGAAGCAGCCGAAAGAAAATCCGTCGAAGGACGTTGGGCTGCTGAATTTGAGATGATTAAAGACCCTAAAACGGGTCAAATTCCGAAAGATATTCACCAAAAAGAAGTCACTCAAGCGAAAAAAACACGTGCCTTTCAACTCCCTGCCGAATTAGGCGAGGACGGTGTGACGGTGCGGACTTTACCAACAATTGGTGTAGCTGTAAGAGGACCTAATAACTATGGTGGTCGGACGCGGGCTATTGGCTTCGACAAGCGTGCTACGAATATTGTTTTAGCTGGAGGAGTTTCTTCCGGTATTTTTCGCTCAACTGATGAGGGAGCAACATGGAGTCGTGTAACACCTGATGGTCAGATTCATAGTGTTACAGCCATTGCACAAGACCCACGCACAGGTTCGGAGAACACTTGGTACTATGGAACAGGCGAAAATGGTAGTAGTGCAAGTGGTACGGGTGCAAGCTACCTTGGTAATGGCATTTGGAAATCAACCGACAATGGCTTGACTTGGACGGCTTTGGCAAGTACTCAAAGTGTTTTGGAATCTTACGACAATGATTTTGACAATATCAGTCGTATTATCATTGACCCAAACAATGGTGCTATTTTAGTTGGCGCAGGCGAATCGGTCAAACGTTCAACTGATGGCGGCTTGAATTGGACAAATGTTTTAGGTAATGGCGCGTCATCTAATCCAACAGATATTATTTACAACGCAGTTGGTAATAAATTTTATGCAGCTATTCATGGTGGCAATGCGGGGGGTGGTATTTACAGTTCAACAGACGGTATTACGTGGACGACGACTCCAATAAGAACACCAGAGCAATTGAATACAGGTGGAGTTAAGCGTATTACCTTAGCCAATGTCGCTAATACAGCCAACATTTTAGCATTTTATGAAACGAACACTGCTATAACTTGTACAGGCGGTGGCACAAGCAATGCTGGTTTGCAGCTTTTTGACGGTGCATCATGGACTGACCATTCCCAAAAAATAGGTACCTGTGCGGGCGGAGCATCCGATCCAAAAGTTATCAACTTTCAAGGCGGGTATAATATGTGTATCACAACCAAGCCTGATGATGCCAATATCGTTTACCTCGGTGGTACAGAAATATATCGGCTCAATCTGGCTACTTCAGCCTATGCATATATCGGTGGAGATCAGGGTTCTGCCAATGCAACAAACTTACACGTTGACAATCACCTACTTACTTTTGTTCCTGGCAGCACGACAATTATGTGGGCAGGCAATGATGGGGGCATGCGGCGAACAGATGTAACAGGTGCTATCGCAGCCGGTCCAACGGGTGGCTATTCATGGACTGACCGTACTTCAGGGTATATTACTTACCAATATTATCGGACTGACCTAAACCCAACGGCAGGGTCTGATTTTATGTCGGGGGCAGCTCAAGATAATGCCATTACACTACAACCGACGGACGCGACCGCTTTAGAAATTCACGGCGGTGACGGAACTTGTATAGGCGTCATTAGTGGTACGAGTACGGCGGCTTACAATGTTATCGTAGCGACTCAGAATGGGGCAATGTCTCGAATTGAAAACGGTACGACCACTAATATTAAACCTTTAAACGAAGCTCAAGGGTTTAAAACCTATTTCCTTTTAGATGGTGACAACTCAAATCACTTATATTATCCAACCAATACCAAAAAACTATATCGGACACGCAATGCGATAGCTATCGCCACAACGGCAATAGGTGATGTCACGACTGGTTGGGAAGAAATAACTGGCATTGCGGCGACTTTATCAGGCAATGTCAGTGCTTTGGCAGTCTCTCGCAATACAAATTATAGCAACGCTGCTTATTCCGCTACAAATGCCAATAGAAAAATGTATATCGGTACAAATGATGGTAAAGTTTATCGTTTAGCGGATCCTGCTTTCTGTGCCGTCGCATCAACCCCAACGGAAATTACACCTGCTGGTTCAACGGGTTTTGTGAGTGATGTTGCCATTAATCCTTATGACGACAAAGAGGTCATGGTCACTTATTCCAACTACGGCGCACCCAGCGTATGGTACACCGCAGATGCCAGCGTCGCAATGCCCACTTGGACTAACGTGGAAGGTGCGGCAGGGACAGTAGTCGAATTGGCTTCAGCCCGTTCCGCTATGATTGTCCGGGCAGGTTCCACCAATGTCTATGTTGTCGGGACTTCGACAGGACTTTATGGTACGATAACTTTGAGCGGTGCAACGACAGTCTGGGAAAGAATTGGCGCAGCGACTATTGCACTCTCCCCCTCAGTATCTATGCGTTTGAGAGCCAGCGACAACAAAATGGCATTAGGCACACATGGCAACGGTTTGTTTATGTTGACGTTCCCTTCTGCTGTTGTACCGCTTGATTTACTGTCTTTTGAGGCAGCTAAAAACAAGGAAAACGTTCAACTCAAATGGGTTTCTGCTAGCGAAACAGATTTTAGCCACTACAATGTTCAAAAATCGGACGATGGCAAGTATTTCTCACTTTTGACAACTGTAAAGGCAACTGGTTCAGGTACTTATCAAACCATTGATGACAAACCTTTTGCAGGACAAAACTACTACCGCCTTGAAATGGTGGACGTGGACGGTAAAAGACGTTTTTCAAAAGTCATTAACGTTACTTTCGATACAAAAGTCAGCTTGGTTTCGGTTTATCCAAACCCTGCTAAAACTTCGGCGGTGACTTTAGATTTGACTTTGAACAACGAAAGCGACCTTATTTTTGAATGGACAGACATCGCAGGACGTACCCGTTTGAGAAGCCAGCAAAAAGTGGCTCAAGGCAACAGTCAAATTTCGGTAGATGTTTCTGACCTCGAAAGTGGTTTGTATTTTATTACGACTAAGAATGTTGCAAACAATGAGACGCTTCGCGTTATGCGTTTTATAAAGCAATAAGACTATAATTGCTCTATAAAAAAACCGCTCATTCATTAGCTTGAATGGGCGGTTTTTATTTGTATCTAAATGCTTATAAACCAGATTTTTTTATCAACTTTTTATTTTATTATTCTAATTATTTTTTTATTATTTAAAACATTTTATCTTTGTATGCTCTTTTTTAAATCAAACGAATCCTTTATCTCATCTGTCTAAATCCGCGATAACAATGGAAAAAGTACAAATCACAGTAGAAACAACTGTTAATTCACCCATAGAAAAAGTGTGGCAAGCATGGACAAATCCAGAAGACATCATGAGATGGAATTTTGCCTCCGACGATTGGCACTCACCTCATGCGACCAACGACTTGCGCGTTGGCGGCTCATTCCTCTCTACAATGGCAGCCAAAGATGGCAGCTTTAGTTTCGATTTTGAAGGCATTTATGATGAAGTCGTATCGCATGAAACCATCGCTTATTCATTGGCAGACGGTCGTACCGTAAAAATTACGTTCACCCAAAACGGTAACGAAACACACGTTTCTGAAACATTTGACCCTGAAAATGAAAACCCAATCGAATTGCAGCAAGGCGGTTGGCAAGCGATTTTAAACAATTTTAAAAAACATGTTGAAAGTAAATAAGCAATGAAAAATCAACACATTACACCGTTTTTATGGTTCAATGACAATGCTGAAGAAGCCATAAATTTCTATACCACTGTTTTTGATAAATCAAAAATTAAGAGCATCAACCGTATGCCCGATGGCAAGGTTTTGACCATGGGTTTTGAGCTCGAAGGACAGGCTTTTGCTGCGCTGAATGGCGGGCCGATGTTTACATTCAATCCTGCCGTTTCCTTTTTTGTCATCTGTGAAACCGAAGCAGAAGTGGATGCCACTTGGCATAAACTCACAGAAGGCGGTCAAGTGATGATGGCTCTCGACACCTATCCTTGGAGTGGCAGATACGGTTGGGGTTCTGACCGTTTTGGTGTGTCTTGGCAGGTTATGTTGGGGAAAGTCGCCGATTACGGGCAAAAAATCGTCCCTTGTTTGATGTTTGCAGGTGAATTATTAGCAAAAGCCGATGAAGCTGTTAACTTTTATACGTCTTTGTTCAAAAATGCTAAAATTGAAAGCATTTCACGTTATCCATCAGAAGAACCCGACACTGAAGGTGCGCTGCAATATGCTCAATTTACCCTCAACGGTCAAACGTTTACGATTATGGGCAGCGTGATGCCTCATGCTTTTGCTTTTAACGAAGCCGTCTCTTTTGTCATCAATAGCGAAACGCAAGCGGACATTGACCATTTCTGGAACAAAATGACTGAGGGGGGTGGTGCAGAAAGTCAATGCGCTTGGCTGAAAGACAAATACGGTGTGTCGTGGCAAATTGTACCACCGATTTTAAGGGAATTAATGGGCGATAAAGATGCGGCAAAAGCACAACGCGTGATGCAAGCGATGTTGCAAATGAAGAAAATTATCATTGCAGATTTGGAAAGTGCGTATAACCAATGATTATAAAGATGTAAAGAGATAAAGACATAAATTTTTATCTAACTTATTGACTATCAAGCCATGGTAGATGTCTTCAAAACAAATGTTCAAGATGACAAACAAGCAGCGATGCTTATGCAACTGCTTGTCCATCTTTTTCCAAACAATCGAATAACTTTTGATTTGGAAGATTGCGACAATATTTTGCGCATCGCGGGCGACGACAAATGTCCGAAGAAAACAATAGCTTTGCTGTCTTCAAATGGCTTTGAGTGTGAAGTACTTAATTGACCCCCTCAGTATTTTTAATAAATTCATCCAATAATCATGGAAAAAACCACAAATGGCGTTGCTTATAAGACTATTGAAGAATATATGGCAACCGTACCGGATGACAAACGTCTTGTACTCGAAGCCCTACGTCAAACCATTAAAGAAGCGGCTCCCGAAGCAGAAGAAGCCATCAGTTACATGATGCCGACCTTCAAATATCACGGCAATTTGGTATATTTTGCAGCATTCAAAAATCATTGCACCTTTTTTGTCGGCAATGGTTCTTTAGTGCTGCAATTAAAGGACGAATTGAAAGACTATAACACCGCAAAATCAGGTATTTATTTTACCGTCAAAAAACCACTACCCGTTGAACTTGTAAAGAAAATCGTTTGGCGACGAATGGAAGAAAATGAAGCAAAACAACAACTAAGAGCCACTAAAAAGTCTAAAAAATGAGCCTTTATATTACACAACTCATCTACATAAAGGAAGGACAAGAGGCCATTTTTAATCAATTTGAAGACATTGCGATTCCGATTATTTCAAAATACAATGGGCAACTGTTGCTGCGTGTGAGACCGACGGAACAAAACATGATTGAAAGTTCTATTGAAATCCCGTATGAAATCCATTTGGTAACATTTGATTCCGATGCCGATTTTCAAAACTTCATGCAAGACGAGGAACGCAAAACGTTTTTGCACCTAAAAGAGCAATCCATAAAGTCTGTTTTGTTGATTAAAGGTGAGAAAATCTAAATACAGAATCGTCCATAACCCCCTCAGTATAAAACCTATTTTGACCGCTTTTTTGAAAAACAAAATGCATGAAACGCATCCAATCCATTGATTTTGTAAGAGGTTTAGTCATGGTAATCATGGCATTAGACCATGTGCGCGACCTTATTATGGTCACGACAGCCCCCGACCCCGTTGATTTAGCCAACACAACCCCTACCCTATTTATGACACGATGGATTACGCACTTGTGTGCGCCGACTTTTGTGTTCCTCGCAGGCACTTCTGCCTTTTTATCGTTAAAAAACAAAACAGATTTTAGCTCAAACCGTCGTTTTCTCCTAACACGTGGACTATGGCTCGTTTTTATAAATTTTACTATCGTCAATTTTGGTATTTTCTTCGATATTCATTTCAGTGTTCTTTTCTCACAAGTTATTGCCGCAATTGGTTTTGGTTTCATTGGTTTGGCTCTTTTATTGCCGTTTTCGACACGTACTTTGGGCATTTTGGGCTTGATTATCATTTTTGGGCACGACCTTTTTCAAGGTGTTTCGTTTCCACAAGGCAGCCCTCTGAACGTTATTTGGTCGCTGTTGATGGGCGTGGGCTTTTATCCCGTAACGCCACATTTTACTTTTTTTACAACGTATGCTTACATTCCATGGTTGGGCATCATGTTGGCGGGTTATGCGTGTGGTGATCTCTTTTTATTGCCTTCTGAAAAAAGAAAAAAACTGTTTCTTAAAATTGGCATTGCCGCTTTAACTCTATTTGTACTTGTCCGTACATTCAATATTTATGGCGACTCCTCTCATTGGTCTTTTCAAAAAAATGGCATTTTTAGCTTGTTATCCTTCATAAATACCTCAAAATATCCGCCTTCATTGCTTTATACGCTTATGACTTTGGGCATCACGTTTTTAC
This sequence comes from Saprospiraceae bacterium, assembly GCA_043744475.1. GTDB lineage: Bacteria > Bacteroidota > Bacteroidia > Chitinophagales > Saprospiraceae > JAAFJT01. The sequence continues at coordinate 6,601 of JAYTUR010000198.1, forward strand.
TTCTTTTTGCTTTTGATGCGGTGCAAAACAAGCTCACAGACATCATTTCCATCTATGGCAAAGTCCCATTGTTCTACTACCTCATTCATTGGTTTGTGATTCATGGAATGACCATGATTATCTTTTTCGCACAAGGCTATCATTGGTCAGATTTGCAATTCGAAGGTTTTAGTTTTGGTCGCCCAAAAGACGGCGGCGGCTTGGATTTGTTCGGCACTTATCTGCTTTGGTTGTTTGTGGTGACTTTGCTTTATCCGCTTTGCCGTTGGTATAGTGCCTACAAAATCCAGCATAAAGAGAAAACATGGTTGCGTTACTTGTAAACAGCCTTTGTTTCTAAAATCTTTATAAAATCTTTACACCCCTCGCCCACTTCTTTACTTTGTCTTTACAAATTAGCACCCATCTTTGCAGCATAAATCATCAAAGAAATGGGCAACCAACTGCAAATCAAGCATTATTTTCACAGTATTCTTATTGTTTTGAGCGTCACCGCGCTTTGTTATCCTTTTACAGAATGGATTGGTTATCATTCAGTTGCATTGATTCTGCTGCTCACCATCTCTATTTTGGCAATGCGTTTTAGCCTCTATCCTGTTTTAGTGGCGGCAATTTTAAGTGCATTGATTTGGGATTTTTTCTTTATTCCACCTTATTTTACACTCACAATTGGTAGTCAAGAGGATGCCTTACTCCTCATTATGTATTTCGTTGTCGCCTTGCTCAATGGCATTTTTAACTACAAACTACGCCAATTCGAGTTGATTACACACCAAAAAGAAGAACGTGAAACCGCCATAAAGCTCTACAACACCCTTTTTGATTCGCTGTCGCATGAACTCCGAACGCCGATTTCAACGATTTTAGGTGCAACCGATGTTCTACAAGAAAACGATAATAAATTGTCGAAACAAGACAAACAAGAACTGACTTCAGAAATTACAGCCGCCGCGTTGCGTTTGAACAATCAACTTGAAAATCTACTCAATACCTCACGTTTAGAGTCGGGTTTTATAAAACCTAATTTTGAATGGTGCGATGTTAATGAATTGATTTACAGCACATTAAATAAAATTCAGAAAAAATTATCCAACCATAAAACGCTTATTGAGATTGACGACAATTTGCCTTTAGTCAAATTTGACTTCGGTTTGATGGAACAAGTTTTAACCAATCTCATCAACAATGCCGTCAATTATACACCCGAACAAACACTGATTTCCATAAGAGCCTATTTGATAAAAGAAGAAGGGAGTGCAGGATTTGACACCGGAATTCAAGATGATTTCAGTCAAAACACCAAAACATATACACTGAAAATTGAAATTTCAGACAACGGCAACGGCATACCAACCGATGAAATAGCCGCTGTTTTCACCAAATTTTACCGTTTAAACAATTCTCCAACAGGCGGCACTGGCTTGGGTTTATTCATTTCCAAAGGTTTTGTTGAGGCTCAAGGCGGCTCAATAAAAGCCCAAAATATGTTAAATAGCGGTGCTTTATTCATCATTAAACTACCAACACCCATTTTACCACAAACGATTCATCATGGATAAAGAGAGCATTTTAATTATAGACGACGAGGCGGCTATTCGTAAATTATTGAATATCACCTTACAATCCAATGGTTATAAAGTAATGCAAGCGGCAACGGCGAAGGAGGGCGAAGTATTTGCAGCCATGCATCAACCCGATTTGATATTATTAGATTTGGGTTTGCCTGACGACGACGGACAGAATTTACTCAAAATACTGAGGGAGTGGTTTCAAAAACCCATCATCATTTTGTCGGCTCGTCACGCCGAAACAGAAATCATCAAAGCCTTAGACAGCGGTGCAAACGACTATTTGGTCAAACCTTTCCGCACAGGAGAATTGCTAGCGCGTATTCGCTCGGCTTTCAGATTAACCCAAACGCCTAATAGTGAACCTGTTTTGACGATAAAAAACTTGACGATTGATTTTACTACCCGAACAGTAAAAAAGAACAATGAACCCATCAAGTTGACAACAACCGAATATGCCTTACTCATGCTTTTGGTCAAAAACGAAGGAAAAGTATTGACTCATGCATTTATTTTAAAAGAAATATGGGGACCGGGATACATCGAGCACAGTGAATATCCCCGCGTTTTTATCGGGCAATTGCGTAAAAAAATTGAAATAAATCCGAATCAACCCACTTTGATATTGACGGAATCAGGCGTTGGCTATCGCTTTGTGGGTGATTAACTTTTTCAAACACATAGGTGCTATGTGCTAAAAATCTTCTTTTAACAATTAAATTTTAACAATTATGAACTCTAAAAATGGTGTTGCGTCTCGCGTAACGGCGGCTTCTCTGTTGGTTGCACTCGGCATTATTTATGGCGACATTGGCACAAGTCCTTTGTATGTTTTAAAAGCTATTATTGGCGAGCGAGAAATAACTGAATTATTGGTGTATGGTGGTGTTTCGTGCATCTTTTGGACTTTGGTTTTTCAAACCACTTTCAAATATATCATCTTAACCCTTATGGCGGATAACCACGGGGAGGGTGGTATTTTTTCGCTCTACGCCTTAGTCAAACGCTTCGGCAAGGGCAAATTAGTCATTCCAACCATTTTGGGCGCAACCACTCTATTGGCAGACGGTATCATTACACCCCCCATTTCAGTCGCTTCGGCCGTAGAAGGTTTAGAAA
>JAYTUR010000199.1:0-2397 GCA_043744475.1 Saprospiraceae bacterium
GTACGTATCAGAAGGCGCGGTTTTGAAAGGGTCGGATAATATCAAGGACTATCCATACATGCCTTCGCGCATGGAAGGGCAAAATTTGAATTACTATTCCGCACTCGTGAATGCCTACGGCGTAAATGGTTTCACAATTTCGGGGACGGGTACGATTGATGGCAACGGACTTAAATTTTGGGAGGCATTTTGGCAACGCAGAAAAGAAAATCCGCGATGCACCAACCTTGAAGTGTCACGCCCTCGCCTCGTATTTATTTGGAACAGCAACGATGTGCAAGTGCAAGATGTAAAACTGCACAATTCGGGTTTTTGGACGAGTCATTATTATAAATGCAAAAATGTCAAGATTCTCAACCTGCACATTGTTTCGCCGCACGCGCCCGTAAAAGCACCCAGCACCGATGCCATAGATATTGATGCTTGCAGCAACGTCTTGATAAAAAGTTGTTACATGTCCGTCAATGACGATGCCATTGCTTTAAAAGGCGGCAAAGGCCCGTGGGCAGATACCGACCCGAATAATGGAGAAAACACAAATATCATCATCGAAGATTGCGAGTTTGGTTTTTGTCATGCTGCCTTGACGTGTGGCAGCGAAGCGATTCACAACAAAAACATCGTGATGCGTAATTGTCATGTCAACGAAGCCATGCGCGTGCTTTGGCTTAAAATGCGTCCAGATACGCCTCAAAAATACGAATACATAACCGTTGAAAACATCAATGGGCAGGCGCACAGCTTGATTTATGTGAAACCGTGGACACAGTTTTATGATTTGAAAGGTCGGAAAGAAGTGCCTTTGTCTTATTGTGATAATATCGTGTTGAAGAACATCAAAATGGATTGCACTGTTTTCTTCGACATCGCTATCACAGAAAATAATAAACTCTCAAATTTTAGCTTCGAAAACATGAAAATTAAAGCAGAGAATGCCGAATACGACAAAAGCATTGTGAAAGGTATCTCGTTCAAAAATGTGGTTGTGAACGATAAGGAGATTGAGTAATGGGATTAAAAGGATTTTTTTCAACACGAATGGCGCGGATGACACGAATTATACTAATTAACGTGATTTCGGAGATATTACTGGCTCTTTTTCGCTGCGCTCAAAAATCGCCTTTTGAATGGTTTTTTAAGGGTTGAGCTTATTTTTGATAGAAAAATTGGAAATTTTTCTATCAAAAATAAGCTTAACCCAATAGATTTCTTACGCGTACGCCTTTCGAGCGAAGCGAGAAACAGGGCGTGATTGTATCTCCGAACTCACATTAATTTTAACATCGTTGAGCGAAGAAGTAACCCAGATGATTACAGTAAAAGACGATGCACAAGGATTCAATGAAAATTTAGATGCCGCCATTAAAGGTGGTCAAGTTGGTCGAGCAGCCTTAAATAATGTCGAAAAATCCACAGGAGAAAAAGTGGTGTCGGCAACGAACTTTTTAAATTCCGTTAGTGGTGATAAGCCCGCCGAATTGCCTCCCGAATAGAAGGTCTAAAAAATACTGAGCGGATATCCAATGCTCGTATCATATTCAACAGACGGGACAAGCATTTTTCATTAAAATTTTTTAATTAAGATTTGAAACTTTTATAAAAATATTAAAAAGCTTATTAAGTTTGTTGCTAATTCTTAGGACGGGCAAAATTTAGTACCCCCCTCAGTATTTTCTTAAAACTAAACTTAAAAATCAATCTTAACTACGTTTTTTATGAAAAGAACACACATTTTTCTGGCAATTCTCTTTTTTTTTATCTCTTTTTCTGCATTTTCACAAGTCAATATTATTCCAAAACCCAACGAGTTAACGCTTTCGTCCAATAGTGAAACGTTTAAAATAACACCTCAAACTAAACTTATCATAAAAGACAAATCTCTGACTAGCACTGCCGCTTTTTTGAACAGCTATTTGAAAGAAGTTTATGGGTTTGAATTGCCCATAAAGACTGTTGGCATTGGTACAAATCTGATTGTTTTACAATTTGATAAAAATGTGCCTAAAATTAATGGTGGCTATACTTTGATAAGTGATGATAAATTTATCGCTATCAAAGGAAGCGACGGGGCGGGCGTTTTTTATGGTATGCAAAGCCTTTTGCAACTTTTACCGACGAGTAAATCCCAATTTTTGGAAGTGGCAGCTTTAACGATTAAGGACGCGCCGCGCTTTGGTTATCGTGGTATGATGCTCGATGTGAGTCGGCATTTCTTCTCCGTAGATTTTGTCAAAAAGTTTATTGATTACCTCGCTTTACACAAAATGAATGTCTTTCATTGGCATTTGACCGATGACCAAGGCTGGCGTGTGGAAATCAAAAAACATCCTAAATTGATGTCTATCAGTGCTTTCAGAGACAGTACGATTGTTGGTCATCACCCTGGAACAGGTAAAG
>JAYTUR010000200.1:0-2397 GCA_043744475.1 Saprospiraceae bacterium
CGTGAAGTTGCGGCAAGAAGTGGATGTGAAAGTGATGGAAGTGGATGCGGCAAGAAAGCGGGTGACTTTGTCTATGAAAGATGTGTAAATGTCTTTTGATAATATTTATCAAAGATTGAAACACTTCCGTTAAATAAAACATACCACCATTGTGCAAAACGCACAAACGTCATTGCTTCAACCCACCCGTCGTTGCGAGCGGAGCAAAGCAATCTGTTCAATTGTTCGCATAATCTTTATTTATTTCAACTCGAATTTCAACTTTTTGCTCAACTAAAAGACAGGTATTCTGCTAACAATTGAACAGATTGCTTCGCTCCGCTCGCAATGACGGTGGTGCGTTTAACATTAGGAAGTGAAAAGCCTTTTGCACCCGGCAAAAGGCTTTTTTACTGAGGGGTCTAAAATACCGCAACCCGCAATAAACAAAACGAAGCCAATAATGCCGTTTTAGCCACTTTTTTGACCCAAATAGATGGATTTAACGGGCTTTTAGATGCGTTTGAATCTAAAACCTTTGCTTTTTATGCAAGTTTAGCAGCCAATTATAGGCTCACCGATGCCAATTATTGGTTCATAGTAGCCAATTATTGGCGCATAGTAACGCTCAATAGTGACACAGGTAGCTAATTATTGGCGCATAGTAAGGCGCAATAGGCACACAAGTAATCAAATGACAAGCGTTTAGCAATGCTCAATAGGCACACGGGTAACCAATTATGGATGTACAGTAATGCCTTATAGACGCACAGATGGCGTTTATGGGCGTTTAGCTAAAAAAAAATGCGCGTTTAGAAACAGAAGATTAACGTTTAGCAATGCCTTACAGGCTCATAGATGACCTTAATAGGCGTTCAGAAAGGCGCAATAAGCGTTTAGCAGCCTTCAATGTGGCGTGAGAAAAAGTCTCTGAACGGTTAGTCGCTCATACTTTCTTGTACGAAGAGGATGAAAGGACTTTAGAAAAAAGCAATAACAAGTTATTTTTATCTCACAAGTCAAATAATCGAAAGATTCTATCTATTTTTATGCGTTCTTACCTTAACGATACATCCTAAAATCAAATAGCTCAAAAAATGACAAACCCATTTACAAACCGTTCCATGATTAAAGACAAGACGTGTTTTGTCGGCAGGATTCGAGAATTGGAAGACATTGTGCCGCGTTTACGGACAGGCAATTGTGTTTCCATCGTTGGCGACAGACGGATTGGGAAATCGTCTTTGTTGTTTCATTTGTATCAAACAGGAACGCAATTATTGGAAGACGACAGTGCGGCGTTTCAATTTATCTATATTGATTTGTTAGACCCATCCGTAAAAACGGCAGAAGGCTTTGTTTCTATGGTGCTTTATTCGTTGGATATTGATTATGATGAAGAGAAAATGGCACAGAAACCGACTTTGTGGTTGACGCGGGCTTTGCGGGCAAACAGGCATAAGGTGATGCCGATTTTAATGATCGATGAATTTGATAAGGTTGAAGAAATACACGAACTTTACAACAATGATTTTTTAGAGGCTTTGCGTGCGATATGCAATGAAGGCAATTTGTGTATCGTCACGGCATCGAAAACACCCTTGAAAGACATCATTACAAAAGGCAATTTGGTATCGCAATTGTGGAATATTTTTATGAATATGAACCTCAAAGAGTTTGCTGTGGATGACGTTTTAGATGAACGGGCTCTGTTCCTTTTGCAAATGTGGCAAGAACCTTTTATGCCGACAGAAGAAGAAAAACAGTTTTTGTTGTCTTATACAAGCACACATCCTTTGATTATGCAAATCGTGTCCCATTATGTTTTTCAAAATCGCATGACCCAATTCAAATCCACAGAAGAACAATTGCGGAAAAAAATTGAAGCAGAAACCAAATCTTATTTTAAAGATACAAACGATAAAATCAAAGAATGGCTCGTCGCTAAAAAAGAGACGCTACCGAAACAAATTGAATGGTCGTCAGAGTTTTTGGGTAAAATTCTTAAAAATTTATTGCCTTTGAAGGATTTGAAGTTGTTTTGACAGCGGTTTTACTGAGGGGGTGCATCTTAAAAATAACCAATCCCGAAGGGATTTAACACGAATAGCCCCGAATGAAATTCGGGGAAAAATATAAACAACGTTCCCTAACCCTGAAAGGGTTTAACACAATGCAGCTATTTGTTTAACCCTTTTAGGGTTTTGCACCGCCCACTATTATCTTCCCCCGAATTTCATTCGGAGCTATTCATGTTCAAGCCTTTTAGGCTTTTTAAATCGCAACTTAAAATCATAATTGAACCATAATTTTTAAAAAGAACAATAAAAACATACATTATGAGCACTTACACACAAATTTTGTATCAAATCGTTTTCTCCACCAAATATCGTGAACGGACATTGACAAAAGAACAAC
>JAYTUR010000201.1:0-2395 GCA_043744475.1 Saprospiraceae bacterium
AACCAGACGTAAAGAAGTTGCAATACCATCATAAAACTGAAAAAAGCAAATATCGGTGTGCCGCCATAAGTTGTTGCAAAGTAGGGGAAAGTACTCGCTATGATTGCTGCAAAAACCCAATGCGTCAAACTGCCCCAGGCCATACCCGAAGCGCGGACGCTGTTTGGGAATATTTCTGAAATAAAGACCCAAATCACCGCACCTTGTCCAATCGCATGAGAAGCAATGAACATGAAAATATAGTAGGTTGTGAAGCTATGACCGCCCGTATAAAACGCATAAGCGACCAATGCCAATGAAATGATATAGCCAATAGAACCAATATACATCAACGTTTTGCGACCTGTGCGGTCTATCAAATACCAACCCGCAATAGTAAAAACAAGATTGACCACACCAATACCTGCCGTTGACAACAAAGCACTAGATTGACCCAATCCTGTCATCTTAAAAATATCGGGTGCGAAGTAAATAATGGCATTAATACCCGACAATTGATTGAAAAAGGCAAATAGAAACGCCAAAAGTATGGGGGTTGAAAACTTTTTAGAAAAAAAAGACTCTTGTACACCGTTGTTATTACGTAAATCACCTGCCAATGAAGCTTTTATTTCTTCAACGGCTTTGTCCACATCGGGTTCTGTGATAGCCAGAACCTTGCGCGCACCTGCTTCATCCCCTTTTTTAGTAATCAACCAACGAGGACTTTCAGGTGTAAAAAGCACCATGACGGAAAATATCAAGGAGGGAAATGCCACCACGCCCAACATCCAACGCCAATCGTCGTCGCCACCGAAACCATCGAAAAGATAGTTGGACACATAGGCGATGAGGATACCAAAAACGATGTTGAACTGAAAAGAAATGCCCATACGTCCGCGATACTGAGGGGGGGCAATTTCTGAAATATAGACAGGTGCAACAACCGATGATGCACCGATACTCAAACCGCCAATGAAACGGAAAATCATAAACGAGTTGACATCTTTGGCTAAAGCTGCGCCCAATGCAGAGACAAAAAAGAGGATGCCAATCCACAACAAGGTCTTTTTACGTCCAAAATAGTCGGCAGGAATGCCGCCAAAAGCTGCCCCGAAGATGGTGCCGTACAAAGCAGTGGCAACCGTAAAACCCAGACTAAGTTTGTCTAAATGCCACACTTTTTCAATGTCGCTCACCGCGCCCGAAATAACAGCAGTGTCCAAGCCGAAAAGGAAACCGCCGAGTCCGACAGTGATTGACCATAAAATAAGTTTACTATTCATTTTTATTTCTGATTGTTTAGTTAATGATTCGTTTTGATGTGTGTTTGAATGTTGAGTAAAGTTGAAAAAAAAAGGGAATATTACGTTTCCCTTTCGTTTATTTTTTATTGAAATAACTATTGCCTTAAAAACTTTGCCTCCTTCTCGCCTATTTTGACCATATAAATGCCTATTGGCAAAAAAGAAATATCTAATCGTTCCTTATTTTTACCATGAATGACTTCTTGTCCCATAAAATTAAAAACTGTGAAAGTCGCTTCTTTTTGCTGCTCAACAGAAACATCTTTGAAATTATCAATGATTTCAACGCCAATAAGGTTTATAATACTGTCCTTAACAATTTTGGGATATAATATCAATTTGCCGACATCGTCTTTCGATACCGTAATCGCCTTTGACAATGTTGATTTGCCGATAGCGTCAATTATCCGTAAGCGATAGTCTGTGTGAGGCAATGGCGAGACATCCACAAAATTATAGAGCGATGCTTTACTTGTGGCAGGGAAAAAACCAAGCATATCCCAATAATCTTCCGCTGTTCGATGTCTTTCGACTAAAAACTGTTTACCACCCATTTCGCCCTTAGTTTGCCATGATAAAGTGACTTTCTGCTTGATTTTACTGTAAAAACCCGTAAATTCAATGATTACAACAGGACTATTGGGGTCATCTACATCCGCCGAAGCACTGTGTTGTGCATGAAGGCAGGAAAAAAAAATGGCGTTACATAATACCCACAGGAAAAAGCTGCGATAAGTGTTTTTGTTTAAAAACATGAATAGGATTATTTTAATTGTAAAAGACATCATTCAGCGATGCCGTAAAAATAGCATTTTTATTTATACGGTTTTTGTTATACCTTTTGTTTTGACATCAACTGATTATGTTGACAATCTATCTTTATTTAAAAACTACCTTTTACTACCTTTGTAACGAGTACATAATAAGTTAGTCTTTTATCGCATAATCTTATTTGACCTAATAATTTTACACGTTTCTTTATTACACTTTTTACTTCTACTTTGGCACTTTACAATTTGTTTTGGGGCTATGCCCCGATAAAGAAAATCTGTTACAAACTTGCTACCGAGGTTAAGCACCTACGGCGCAAAAAGTCCATGCGTAGATTG
>JAYTUR010000202.1:0-2383 GCA_043744475.1 Saprospiraceae bacterium
CATATTTGGTACGCATGGTAAAAATACCTTCAAGGTGTTGCGGCACATCTTTGGGCATATTTGGACGGCTGCCCATACCACGCAGTAAAATGTCATAGTTGTGAACCGTTCCGTTGTCGTCTTCAAAGGATTTTGACTGCGGGGTCAATTTTTTCACACCCACACCTTTGTGAACTTTGACATTTTTTTCAAACAAATCCTTTTCCGTCAATTTCTGCAATTGTTCCCATGTTTGCGTGCCGCTGACGTAATCGGGCAACATCACACGGTTATAAAAAGGATGAATTTCTCTGCTAAACACGTGAATTTCGTCCGTTTCGTTCAGTTTTCGATAATTATCAATAAAACCATTCGCTGCTGCACCAGCGCCGATGATGACGATTTTTCTTTTTTGGGCGATCATTTTTACCACATCAACGGCAGAAAACTTGAAATCAGGCTCTTTTGAACGCGGGTCAACGAGGTTGTTTGTCACATTATTGGCACGTGCAAAGTCCTTTCCGTTGATTTTTCCCCAATGCATCGGTAGGAAAACAACGCCTTCACGTATGTCGTCCGTTATTTTAGCTTTTGCTCGAACAATGCCACGACTGTTGCCAATTTCAACCGTTTCATCTTCCGAAATGCCCCGTTCTAAGGCATCTTTGGGATTGATTTCAACAAAAACTTCAGCAATATGCTGATTAAGTTTATTGACTTTTCCCGTTCGACTCATCGTATGCCAATGGTCGCGGATACGCCCAGTCGTTAAAACAAGTGGATACTGGGGGGTCGTTTTTTCAGATAAAATTGTGTCTTCACATCCATGGATTTGCGCTTTTTTACTGGGTGTATAAAATATTTTGTCTTCAAAAAGACGTTTTGTGCCTAAATGGTTAAAATGAGTTTTGTTGTCTATGATTTTGTTTGTAATAGTATTGTTTTCATTAGTATTTTTAGAATTACTTTTATTTAAAGTATTGTTTAATAATGCTAAAGCATCTTGTTCTGTAAAGGGCCATTGAACAGATGTATTTTGTTGTAAAATACTATAGTTTAAGCCAGTAATATCAATGTTTGTGCCTTTAGTTAATGCGGCATGTTCTAAAAAAACATCTTCTGTTTGTGCATAATTAAAGTGTTTGTCAAAACCCATTTTGTGGGCAAAACGCACTAAAATATCGGTATCGGGTAAGGCTTCACCAGGCGGTTCTGTGATTTTATGTAAGTAAGTCACACGACGTTCTGAATTAGTCATCGTGCCTTCTTTTTCTGTCCAAGTGGCAGCAGGAAGTACAACGTCTGCGTATTCAAGGGTTTCTGGACGGTTAGACATGTCTTGAACGACGACAAATTTGGCATTTTTTAAAGCTTTTTCAGCCATACGTACATCTGGCAAACTGAGCAAGGGATTGGTGCATATAATCCAAATCGCCTTCATGCGCCCATCTGCAAGGGCTTCAAACATTTCGGTTGCCGTCAAACCAGGCTTAGGTGATATGGGTTTACCGCCCCAAAATTCTTGAACCTCACGGCGGTCATTTTCATCTAAAAGGTTGCGATGTGCAGGCAACATATTTGACAAACCGCCAACCTCTCGTCCACCCATCGCATTAGGCTGACCAGTAAGCGAGAACGGACCTGCACCCGCCTTACCGATTTGACCCGTAATTAAGTGGAGATTGATGAGACTTAAATTCTTAGAAACACCCATAACACTCTGATTCAGACCCATTGCCCACATCGAAATAAAGCCTTTTGAGCGTCCTATCCAAGAGGTAGCCAATTTTAAATCAGCCGTTTCGATGCCGCAAATGTCCGCCGCTTCTTCTATGGTTTTTGAAAAAGCGACAGACTTTAGTTTTTCATACCCCTCAGTATATTGAGTAATAAACTCCTGGTCAATCCATTGATTTTCAATCAATAAGCGAGCGATAGCATTAAAAAGCGTAATGTCAGTGGCTGGTTTTATAGCAAGGTGGAGGTCTGAACTGCGTGCTGAGTCTGTTTTGCGTGGGTCAACTGTAATGATTTTTAAGGAAGGATTAGCGGCTTTATGCGCCTCAACGCGCCGCCAAATAATGGGGTGACACCATGCTGGATTTGCCCCTGCGACGAGAATACAATCCGATAATTCAATATCGTCATAACAAGCTGGTACGCTGTCCTCGCCGAGTGCTAATTTATAACCCACAACGGCGGAGGACATGCAGAGACGAGAGTTAGTATCAATATTGTTAGAGCCAATGAAGCCCTTTATAAGTTTGTTGGCGACATAATATTCTTCAGTTAACATTTGTCCCGACACGTAAAAACCGACGGAATCAGGTCCATATTTGTCAATAAATGTCTTAAAAACGGCGGCGGTACGTTCCAAGGCGGTGTCCCAATCCACCCGTTCACG
>JAYTUR010000203.1:0-9206 GCA_043744475.1 Saprospiraceae bacterium
AAAGGCGACATTATACTGAGGGGTAATATTTGTAGCCTCAATGGTGAACAAAAAATAGAAATTGACATAAAAACACCCTTAGAAAATGCCCAAAACTTAGGCACATTGGGTGCAAAAGAGATATTAAACAAAGGCGGCGATAAAATCATTGCCGCTATGAGATAAATCATACCAATCATAAAAATCAGTATAAATCAGTGATAAAAAACGACCTTTTACTTCGTGCCTTGAATGGCGAAACCTTAGAACGACCACCCGTTTGGATGATGCGTCAAGCAGGGCGTTATTTGCCCGATTACCGCGTTTTACGTGCCAAATATGGCTTTTTTGAACGTTGCCAAACGCCAGAATTGGTCTGCGAAATCACTTTGCAACCTGTTGACCAAGTGGGCGTTGATGCAGCGATTATTTTCTCTGACATCCTCGTCGTACCACAAGCGATGGGTATGGAAGTGCAACTCGTTGAAAACATCGGACCTATTTTACCTAACCCGATCAAAAGCCTTGCTGATGTTGAAAAACTCAGTATGCCAGACGTTGCAGACAGTTTAAGCTACGTTTTTGACGCTTTGCGCTTGACCAAAAAAGAACTCGATGGAAGAGTGCCGTTGATAGGTTTTGCAGGTGCGCCGTGGACGCTGTTGTGTTATATGGTGCAGGGTAAAGGTTCAAAGACTTTTGACGCTGCTAAAGCTTTTTGCTTCACGCAACCCAAAGCCGCGCATCGAGTGCTCCAAATGATTACGGATACGACGATTACATATTTGAAAAAACAAGTCGAAGCAGGGGCAGATGTGGTGCAAATATTTGATTCGTGGGGCGGTTTGTTGAGTCCTGCCGATTTTGAAACGTTCTCTTTGCGCTATATCCGTCAAATTGTTCAAGCGTTGAAAGACTATTGTCCAACCATCGTTTTCGCTAAAGGCGCATGGTTTGCCCTTGAAGAAATGAGCAAAACAGGTGCAAGTGGCTTGGGCATTGATTGGTGCATCACGCCGCAACAAGCTCGGGCATGGGCAGGTGACAATGTCACTTTACAAGGCAACTTCGACCCTGCAAAGTTGTTGTCGCCCATTCCAGAAATCCGAAAAGCGGTGCATGAAATGATTGATGCGTTTGGTACGACCCGTTATATTGCCAATTTAGGTCATGGTATTTTGCCGAATATTCCTGTCGAAAATGCTAAAGCATTTGTGGATGCCGTCAAAGAATATGCTTTGGAAATGGCTTGATACTGAGGGGGGGTATTAGAATACACGATTTGTAGTTTATTGAAAATCAATACTTTGTGCTAATGACTATAAAAGAATCATTTATAGCCTTCATTCATACTTTGCAAGACGACATCTGCGAAGCCCTTGAAAAAATAGACGGCAAAGCCACTTTTCAAGAAGATAATTGGCAACGAGAAGGCGGTGGCGGTGGCAAAAGCCGCATTATCAGGAACGGCAATGTGTTTGAAAAAGGCGGCGTGAATACATCCAATGTTCATGGTGAATTGCCGCAAACGATGGCACAACAATTCGGTGTGAACGGGGCTAATTTTTTTGCTTGTGGCATATCATTGGTCATTCATCCTTACAATCCGATGGTGCCGACGGTTCATGCCAATTATCGTTATTTTGAATTATATGATGAAAAGGGTGAAAAAGTAGATGTGTGGTTTGGTGGTGGTGCAGATTTGACACCTTATTATATGTGGGAAGAGGACGGCGTGCATTTTCATAGAACGCATAAAGCCGCTTGTGACCCATTTGGGGTAGATTTATACCCAAAATTGAAGCAAAATTGCGATGAATATTTCATCAATAAGCACCGCAACGACGAAGCGCGGGGCATTGGCGGCATTTTTTTCGATTATATGCGCCCCACAGTAGAAATGTCTGATGAACGGATTTTTGCGTTTTCTCAAAGCTGCGGTCGTGCGTTTTTGAAAGCCTATTTGCCCATCGTTGAAAAAAGAAAAGATGAACCTTTTACGGAGGAAAATCAACATTGGCAAGGTGTTCGTCGGGGTCGTTATGTTGAATTTAATTTGATTCACGATAGAGGCACGTTGTTTGGTTTACGCACAAATGGACGTATTGAATCCATTCTCATGAGTTTACCCCCGATTGCCCGTTGGGAATATGATTTTCACCCAAAACCGAATAGCCGTGAAGCGACACTTTTAGACTATTTGAAACCGCGCGATTGGGTGAATACAAAATCACAACTTTTAGAATTAGAGGCATTAACAAATTGACAATGAGTTATTTATACATCAAGGCTTTACACATTATTTTTGTTGTTACGTGGTTCAGTGGCATGTTTTACATCGTCCGTTTGTTTATTTACCATACCGAAGCACAAGAGAAAGAGACCGTAGAAAGAGACATATTGAGCCGTCAATTCAGCATCATGATTAAGAGATTGTGGTTAGGTATCACCTTTCCATCGGCGGTTTTGACCTTGATTTTTGGCTCTTTGATGTGGTATTTGTTGGGTGTAACGCCCGATTGGTTGATACTGAAATTGGGATTTGTAGTCGGTTTGTATGCTTATTTTTTTACGCTGAATGCGATTTTCAAACAGCAAATGAAAGGCGTATTTCGCTACACATCGCAACAATTACGGATATGGAATGAAGTCGCCACCATCTTTTTAGTCGCCATTGTCATGTTAGTCGTCGTGAAAGACAATATGAGTTTTGTTTGGGGTCTGTTGGGGCTTTTTTTATTCGTGATTCTATTGATGAGTGCTATAAATTTGTATAAAATTAGTCGCCGAAAGAAAGTTTAAAAATCTGATTATCAATATATTACAACTTTCCAAAAGTTAAAAACTTTTGGAAAGTTCACAAAAAAAATATTTAAGTCATGCTAACTGAAATAGAAACCCGCGCCACAGAAATGGATTTTGAAAATCATCTTTCTGAAAAGTTAAATGCCTTGAAAAAACAAGGCAACTATCGCTATTTTCTGCCTTTAAAAAAATCGGCAGAAAATCATCCTTCTTTTAGTCATCATACTGAAGGGGGAGTAAAAACGGTGGTCAACTGGACGAGTAACGACTATCTCGGCATGAGCGTTGACAAAGATGTCATCGAATCTTTCACCAAAGCTGCGCAGGAAGATGGAGTGGGCAGTGGCGGTACGCGTAATATTTCAGGCACAACGGTGCGGCATCGTGAACTCGAAAAAATAATCGCTGATTTGCATCAAAAACCCAATTCTTTGCTCTTTACGAGTGCTTATGTGGCAAATTCTACGGCAATTTCCATCCTTGGGCGTGCTTTTCCAGATACGATGATTTTTTCTGATGAGGAAAATCATGCGTCTATGATTGAAGGCATCAAATTGAGCCGTTGCGAAAAACGCGTTTTTAAGCACAACGATTTAGCGCATTTAGAAATGCTTTTAGCTGCTACAGACTATGAAAGACCTAAAATGATTCTTTTTGAATCGGTTTATTCGATGTCGGGTTCAATTTCAGACATCAAAGCGATTTGTAATTTGGCAAAAAAATACAATGCGTTGACCTATTTGGACGAGGTGCACGGCGTTGGCATGTACGGTTACAGCGGCGAAGGTGTTGCAGGTGAACAGGACTGTATGGACGAAGTGGATGTTATAAATGGCACGTTGGCAAAGTCTTTTGGCTGCATTGGTGGCTATATTGCGGCGAGTGAAACGATAATTGATTACGTGCGCAGTTTTGGTGAAGGGTTCATTTTTACCTCTTCATTGCCGCCGGCTTTGTGTGCGGCTGCTACGACAAGCATTAAAAAAGTGAAAAATAACCTTGAAATACGTCCTCATTTCCATGAAAACGTTAAAATACTGAGGGGGGCATTGCGGGCAAAAGGTGTTGATTTTGAGGAAAATCCTTCACACATTACGCGTATTATCCTTGGTGATTCTAAAAAAACAAAGGTTGTGACGGATAGATTGTTCAACGAGTTTGGCATCTATTTACAACCGATTAACTTTCCAACGGTGCCAAAAGGCTGCGAAGGCTTGCGCATTGTCGTTACAGCACGACATACTGCGGAATACATTGAGCATTTGGCTAATGCTTTGAAAGTCGTTTTATAAATATTATGAACAAGGCGCAAGTTTGCACTTGCGCCCTGTTATTCTTGTAAAAATGTTACTTTTTTCTCCATAACAACATAATCAACACCTTCTTTTGTAAAAAAAAAAGCCGTCTCTTTCATGCCAAATTTTGCATAAAACGCCGTTTTGTTGCATCGAGCATTACACCAAATTCGCTTTACGCCTTTGTTTTCAGCTTTTTTAAATACAAATTCTAACAATTTAGTGCCGTACCCCTTTCCCTGATATTCAATCAATGTCGCAAATTTCCTAAATTGGACTTCTTGATTTTTGTAAAATAACGAGACAATAGATACCAGTTCATCGCCTTCAAATAAGCCAAAATGATTGCCTTCTTTGTCTTCCTCTACTTTTACAAATTCGATGCTTTTATCGGGCCACATTACTTTTTGCCTAATATCGTAGGTGTCTTCGGGCTGAATTGCTCTAATATCCATTAGTTTGTTGCCAGAACACCTTCAATATCAGCCAATTCCTCTGTACTGAAATCTAGATTTTTCAAACATTCCAACGAATCCAACAACTGTGCTGTGCGGCTTGCACCAATCAAAACAGAAGTCACGCGCGGGTCTTTGAGCAACCATGCCAAAGCCATTTGTGCCAATGATTGGTTGCGTTTTTCAGCAATGCCATTCAGTTTGTGCAATTGCGAAACGACCCCCTCAGTAATCGCAGCCTCTTGAAGGAAACCATGCGGTTTTGCCGCACGAGAGTCGGAAGGAATGCCTTTCAGGTATTTATTGGTCAAAAGTCCTTGTGCCAAAGGCGAAAAAGGGATGCAACCCACGCCTTCTTGCCCTAAAACATCCATCAACCCACCTTCAACCCAACGTTCAAACATGGAATATTTCGGCTGATGAATCAAACAAGGCGTACCCAAACGCTTCAAAATAGCCAATGCCTCCGTCGTTTGCTCGGCAGTATAATTGGATATGCCGACGTACAACGCTTTGCCTTGACGGACAATCAAATCCAATGCACCCATCGTTTCTTCCATAGGTGTATCAGGATCGGGACGATGGCTATAAAAAATGTCCACATAGTCTAATCCCATACGTTTTAGGCTTTGGTCAAGGCTCGCCACAAGGTATTTTTTTGACCCCCATTCGCCATAAGGTCCATCCCACATGAGGTAACCCGCCTTGCTCGAAATGATGAGTTCATCACGATAAGGCATGAAATCCTGTTTCAAGATACGTCCAAAATTTTCTTCCGCTGAACCGGGAGGCGGACCATAGTTATTAGCTAAATCAAAATGCGTAATGCCTTTATCGAAAGCGACATGCAACATTTCGCGGTAGTTTTCATAGACATCCACACCGCCGAAATTGTGCCATAAACCCAAAGAAATAGCGGGCAATTTGATACCACTGTTGCCGCAACGGCGGTAAGGGATTTGTTGATAACGCTCAGAGTTTGCTTGGTACATAATAGTTGATTTAGTTGATTAAATGATATTACTTAATGGCACACAGATTTTGTTGATGTGACAGATTTACGCTGATTTTTCTTCTTACTAATTTAAGAAGAAAAATCAGTGTAAACCTGTCACATCAACAAAATCTGTGTGCCATTAAACCTCAAAGGTAGTTTTACCCCCTCAGTATAAAAGCCTGTTTTTGCATTTTTTTAAAAATACAATAGTCCATTACGCCCAACCAACCTAAAAACAAGACAAATGATATTTTCTGCGTGACGGCCAAAAGAGATAAAAATATTTTTGTTTCGTAAATAAAATAGTTCAAAATGCACAATATCAGACACAGAATGCCGACAACAAAAAGTTTATAAAACTTTGATTTATAAAGATTTATAAATGTCAATACCAAAGCAATGACACCTAATCCACCGCCCATATTTATCACTGTATCGTGGTAACTGGTAAACAAAAAAGGGGGAATCATCATTGAAGTCATACCCGTCCGTTGTATTATATGTCCATATCGAATGTCAGGTTCAAACAACTTTGGCAAATAATACCAAAACACAACAAGGCTTGTACAAAGTAAAATCATGGCAGAAATGGCTATTGGCTGCGCTATATTTGGCTCACCATTTTGCGCTTTATCAGCCAATAAATCGCACCAATAATTGTGCAATAGGCTAAAACCTTTAGCCGTTTTATCCACTTGGGAGCCGCCCGAATACATCAAAGCGGCGGTGAAATAAAGTATGAAAAACAACGTAATGCCACATATTGGTAGCAAAACAAGTATTTTACGATTCATACCCCTCAGTATTTTACAAAATAACAAACAAAGTCGCCACCGCTGTCAACCATAAAATGATTTGCCGATAACGCGCATCTACGATATTTTTTACAATATAAATTCCGACATAAAAACCAATAATCAAAAATGGTAAAAGTGCGAGATTGATAGCGATAGAATGTGTATTCACCGTTTCCCAACTAAAAATATGAAAAGGCAGTTTAAACAAGTTGACGAAGAGAAATAGCCACGCATTGGTGCCAATAAAATCGTTTTTCGTTAGGCGCATACTTAAAAAATAGACATTCGCAAAGCCACCCGCTTGATTACCCACCATCGTTGTAAAACCCGTTCCGACACCCATAATGCCTGAAAACCAAAGCGAATTTGGGACATTTTTCAATGGTCTTTTTTCAAACCAAAACAAACCAAAAACGATAATGAGAACAATCACTGCCATCATTTTTTTGAAAACGGCTTCATTCAAATCCTTTCCAACCCACACGCCAACCAAAATGCCTATGACAATCCAGGGCGCTAAACGTCCCAAAAGTTGCCAATTTGCATGCCTTTTGTAGTAAAAAACGGCTAAAATGTCGGCACAAATCAGCATTGGTAACAAAACACCTGTGGATACTTTGCTGCCAAACAACCATGCAAAAACCGAAACAGTGATGATAGAGACGGAATTAAGCCCTGCTTTCGACACACCGACAAGCATCGCACAAAGGATGGCTAATGCCCATTGCAGCGACGTAAAATGATAGGAGAGGAGCGTTTCGAGCATAAATATTTATTGGCTGACACGAATTAGTTTTTACTTAATGTTAATTCATGTCATTAGTGAAATTCGTGTTAGCAAAAACGAAGCTGTTTTAATCAAATTTAATATTTTCAGTAACCCCTTTCCAATTATCTGTCCGAAAAGGGCAAGCTGGAAACCCCTCAGTATTGAACAAGTTTGCATCCATCGGCGCATCTGACCACGCATAACGCACAGCCGTTGGTTTAACTCCTTTTGGATGATAAACGACGACCTTATCACCGATGATTTCAGCTTTAGCATAATAAAAAACATGGTCATCACCCGCAATCTCAAAGCCTTTCAAATAGTTGTATTTGTCTTTGGAAACTAAACCATTTCCAACAAAATTGAACGAAATTGTTGCTTTCCCTTTGTCAAATACCACAGATTTATACATCGGACCTGACGGCAAAACAGCTTGATTATAAGTCTCTTTCAAGGCGACGGCTGCCAATCGTTTGCCCACGTCTTGCTTATTTGTTGGATGAATATCGTTTGGATTACCGATGTCTGTCGTCACCGCCATGCCCGTTTTGGGTAATGCCAAAGTCATGGTTTGCGCCTCGCGGAGTTCAGCCCAATTACTGCCTTGATTGCTGTTTTGGTCGCTACCATAAGTCGCTAATTGGACGAAATAGAACGGAAATTCATCACTCCACCGCTTGCGCCAATCTTCAATCATCAATGGAAAAGTTTTGCGATATTGGTATGCCCGACCTGCATTTGACTCGCCTTGATACCACAAAGCCCCCCTCAGTGCAAACGGGATTAATGGCGAAATCATGTTATTATAAATGGATGCACCGACATTATTACTCGAATGAACAAAAGTATGCGGCTCTGCAAAAGCGGGAATATGCTTCCAGTCGCCACCCGCTAAACTAATTTTTTGCACATCATTACTGACAAACAAATCGTCCGCCAAACCTTGCAAACCTAAGCCAAACCCTTCAGGCTCAATGACTTTATTCATTTTTATCATCAATTTATTCATGCCCGCCTGCCACGTATTGGCAGGAACTAAAATCTTCCGCGCACCCCTCAGTACACCCGCCGAAACAAGCCGCCCATTGATATAAATTTCATTATAACTAAAACACTCCGCCAAACCTAAAGTCGTTATTTTTCCGACCATTTCAGAAGGCATTTCGACCATTTTAGCGATATAACCATTCCCACGCCACGCCCAAATGCCTTTCCAATCCCATTGCCCCATCGGATTTGCCGACAGCCAATTTGAGAAATCATAGTCCGCTGTGAGGTACTTTTTTTCATCGTCTAAATTGGGAAAATCATCCATGCGTCCCAATAGTTTTTGCTTCAAACCTCGTTCAAGACGCATATCGGCATCGTCCCATGAAGCAGGATAATTTTGAGCATAGTTTTTCAATTCATCTGACGTTTGCATCGCTTCTTTGCTTATCCATCCTTCCACCTGCGAACCACCCCATGAGGAGTGCAAAATGCCAATTGGTACATTCATTTTTTGATAAACTTCTCTTGCAAAAAAGAAACCAACAGCCGTAAAACCGCCCACTGTTTCTGCTTGACACACCTTCCAATTGCCCGATTTTACTTCTTTTTCAGGCTCTAAACTAACTTCATGCTCTACTTTATAGTGTCGAATTTGCGGAAAATCAGCATTTTTACGCTCTATCAAATAATCCTTTGCTTGCGAAACAGTCAATTCCATATTCGACTGACCCGAACACAACCATACTTCACCAAACAGAATATCGCTCACCGAAACCGTATCAGAAACCGCTTCAACCATCATTTTGAAAGGACCGCCCGCTTCAAAAGGCGGAAAACTGACGCGCCATGCCCCCTCAGTATCCGCTTGTGTTTTTAACGTTTGACCCGCCAATCGAACCGTAACGGCTTCATTTGGCTGCGCCCAACCCCAAACAGGCAGTGGTTTTTGACGTTGTAAAACAGCATGGTCAGAAAAAAGACGACATAATCTGACTTGCGTAAACGCTGTTTGCGCCATGAGTAAAGCGCAAAAAAAGAGTGTATTTTTCATTTTAAACATTCTTTTGTTGTAAAACAGTAAAGATAAACTTAAAGAAGATAATATAAGATTGAAAATTA
>JAYTUR010000204.1:0-2374 GCA_043744475.1 Saprospiraceae bacterium
GCTTAAACCTTTGATGTGTGGATACTGAGGGGGTATAATTTCCTTACCAGATTTATGTATCAAACCCCATTGAGTGCCTTCATAAACAGTAGCGGCATCGCCTTGAAAAGTCGTCACTAAATCATAAGTCGGCTCAATAGCCCACTTACCTTTGTTGTTGATAAAGCCCCATTTGTCACCTGATTTGACGGCGGCGAGACCATTATTGAACTTTTCGGCTTCATCAAATTGCGGTTTTATAACAAATTCGCCTTCCCGATTGATGAATCCCCAACGCCCGCCATAACGCGCTGTTGCCATGCCGCCATGGAAGTCGCCTGCGCCTTCAAATTGCACGTCAATCACCAAATTGCAGCGGCTGTCAATATAACCCCATTGATTGACCAACTGAACGCGCGCCAAACCTTCCTCCATTTGACCAACATAGTTGAAGATACGTTTCATCAAAAGACGACCGTAACTGTCCATGAGCATAACGCGGTCAAAGATTCTCACCCGCGCAAAGTCGTTGTAAAAGTCTTCAACATCTTGGTATTGCGGCTCGACGATGATTTCACCGTCTGCGTCCATAAAGCCGTATTTGCCTTTGTCTCGTATTTTAAAAAGAGGTGGTAGCATGTTATTTTCAGTAAATAAAAACAAGAATAACACAAAAATAGAAAAACAAGTTACTCCGCAAGCAATTTTTTAAATTCTGCGAGTACATCACGTCCTTCTTTGTCCGAAAGATGCGCGAATTTACCTTGTTTATCTACGATAAAATAGCTGGGTATAGCGTATAAATTATATAATCTTTTCGTTGCAGCAATGTCCATCGGTTGCACATTTAGCCCTTTTAAATTGAGCATTGAAACTGCATTTCGGAACTGTTCAGGCTGTTCATCTATGCTGACATTCAACAATACGACCCCCTCAGTATAGAGACGGTTTCGCATTGTTGCATACTTATTAAAGTTGTTGATGCAGGGGATACACCAACTTGCCCAAAAATTGATATAAACAACTTTGCCACGAAAATCTTTTAAATTAACAGCCGTATTATCTAACGTAACCAATTGCAAATCAGGGGCTTCGCCACGTTCTGTCACGTCAAGATATTGTTCATAAGCATCGTCAACTTCTTTAATCAATTCTTTGAAAGTGCATTTTTCTCTAAACAATTCGATATGTTGTCGTCCAAAACTAAGGTCATTCGTTTGGTCTAAAACCTCTATAAGCAATTCTTTTTCCAACCAAAAACGGTCGTAACCATCGAGCTTTTTTTCAATGGTTTCAAAAAGGGTATTTGGGTCATCATCTTTTTGAAACAGTCGTGCTTGATAGTGAATAAACGTTTTTAAGGCATTGCGAAAAACATCTGTTTCGTTGCGGTCATAATCTGTATAGTTAAAACCTTGAAATGGAAAAAACTTTTGAGTTGTCGTCCGAAATTCATCAGTCGGCATATTTTTCAATAAAAAATAGGCATAAAGTTGTGCGTCTGATGCGTAGCTGATTTCTTTCCACAATTGCGAATAAAGTTTTTTATGAATTTTGGATTTATGAGCGTCTAAAAACTGCAAAGCGGTCTCTTTTTCGTCATTGGTTAAAAATGAAAATGTAGTGGCATCGGACGACAGAATACGACTTTTTGTCATGTTGTCAACAAGGGGTGAAAGGAATTTCGTTTGAAAATCCGAAGGCGCATTTGAGCGAAAACGCTTTTGAAAAATGGTAAAAAGCGTATTGTTTTCAGCACCTTGCCCTTGAAATTGAACGGTTTTTAAGATTTGATTACCTGTAAAAACCATTTTTAAATCATCGGTTGGTTCGACGAAAATATCGAATGATTCCCCCGCATAGGTCAGCGTTATCCATTTAGGTTCTTCAATATCGAGCTTAAAATGGGCATCATGTGTCTCGTGTTGCAACTCAATTTTATAAATAACGTGTTCTTTTTGAGCATTCAGAAGCGCACATTCTGCAGTCCATACTGAGGGGGTCTCTACTTTGATGTAGAGATACGGTGTACCGCGTAAAATACTGACAATCAACAGGAAAGCTATCGTAAAAAGTGGTCTTCGGTTCATGAATAAATAAAATTTGATTCATTGTTATACGGCGAAGGTAGAAAAAGGGTTGTTCAAAAAGGCGTTATTGCTTAAAAAGCTTAGTTTTTCTTGTTTTTATTCAAAAAACCTTATGGATTTCAGATGAGAAGGTGTATATTTGCGCCCTGAATGGGTAAAATGGGTCGTATTTCCTTTCTTTTCCTTCAATTTTTAACATTATTTATAAATAAAAGTTCCTTAACATCATGTATGCAATCGTAAAAATAGCCGGTCAACAAGTAAGAGTGACTGAAGGGCAACAGCTTTTCGTCCACCGGTTAGAA
>JAYTUR010000205.1:0-9182 GCA_043744475.1 Saprospiraceae bacterium
ATTGATTTAACAATGATGTCAAAGAACTAAAAAATACACGTAACTTTAAGACGTTTGAACTACCTAAGTTTAGTTCGCACAACAAGTTTCCTAAACGTGTAAACATCACCCCCCCTCAGTATTTTATTACTTTAATAGCCTCAAAAGCAGTTTTTTTTTGACTTAACATACAATATGAACTCGCTCATCGTTTATTTGTTGATTATGATGGTACTTATTGAGATGTAAAATATGATGACTTATACTTTTCTTTTTCTATATCAAGAATGCCTATTTGGCAGTATTGTTTTTCACCAATTAATATCATAGTTTTGAATTGAACTTTCAATCAAAATCCTTACTTTTAAAATCACAATTATCATGACAATAAACGGTTTACCAAAACAACAAACCAAAGCGCATAAAATCGGGCTTGCCCTTTCTGGCGGTGGTGCAAAAGGCATCGCTCATATTGGTGTTATACGCGCTTTGCTTGAAAATGACATCGAACCCACCATCATTGCGGGCACGAGTGCAGGTTCAATCATCGGTGCATTGTACGCAGCGGGTGTGCCAACTGAAGACATGGAACGTCTGATTGCTGATTCGAGTATTATGAAGATATTTCGCGTCTTTGGGATACCAGGTTCAGGGCTTGCCAAATTGGATTATCTGAAAGAACGCCTGGCTGCTTTTATTCCAGAAGATAGTTTTGAGTCTTTTAAATATCCTTTATATGTCTGTGCGACCAATCTAAATCAAGGCAAAGCCGTTTATTTCAGCGCTGGAACAGTGTTTGACAAAGTTATCGCATCTTGTTCTGTGCCGTGGCTTTTCAAGCCCGTCGAAATTGAAGGCGAATTGTATGTAGATGGCGGCATTACCAACAATATGCCCGCTGGTATCATTCGTGAGCAATGCGAAATCCTCATTGGCTCAAACGTCAAACCCAAAGTCCATGTCCAATCAAATAAGGAATTAGATACTTTTATGGGCATCACGCAACGCGTTGTTGACCTAACTCTTTGGACAAATTCTAAACCACATATCAAAATGCTCGATGTTTATATCGCACCTGAAAAGGTCAACGATTTCAGCTTTTTCAGTATGTCAAAAGTCAAAGAACTCTGCGATATTGGTTATGAAGAAACGATGAATCAAATGCCCAAATTAAAACTGCTTATTGAAGAAAAACAGCAAAAAGATTTGGTTTCCATATAAATACACATGATATTTTTTTTAAAAAAATTTTAAAACCCTAAATAAATTCTAAAAGAGAAATTACTCCCTGTTTCTCGCTACGCTCGAAAAGCGTACAAGTATAATATCTATCGGGTTGAGCCTATTTTTAAGAAAAAAATCATAGATTTTCTCTTGAAAATAGGCTCAACCCTTAAAAAAAGCTCAAAAGCACGCCTTTTGAGCGTAGCGAAAAACAGTGAGTAACTGTAAATCTATTTTATGTAGGGTTTCAAATTTTTTACTTCAAAATGGTATAAATCCAATATTGGACAAATATTTGATAATTGTTTTTGTTAAAAATAACTAATTTTGCGGCAAACAGTTACTGATAGGATGTAAAGCAAAATAAGTAAAAAGCATATTTGCTATCCTAAAACCTTAAATTTCACAGATTTAGAATTTTATGAGAAAAATTCCTCTAGATATAGTCGGTTTACAACCCAGCATGACTCAAACGCATAACTACGCTGTCGTACTCGGTGAGCGCAACGGCAACCGTCGTTTACCAATCATCATTGGTGGATTTGAAGCCCAAGCCATAGCGGTTGCGGTCGAAAGAATGTTGCCGAATCGCCCTTTGACACATGATTTATTCAAAAATGCTCTTGAAACATTCAATATTGAATTGCAAGAAGTCGTCATTTCTAACTTACTTGACGGTGTGTTTTATGCCCGTTTGATTTGTTACAAAGACGGCATTCCACACGAAATTGATTCAAGAACAAGCGATGCTCTGGCAATGGCAGTCCGTTTCAACTGCCCAATTTTCACTTATGAGTTTATACTCGAAGCGGCAGGTGTCGTCTTAGAAGACGCTGATGATTCCGGAAGTAGAAGTGTGGGCAGCGAAACGAGTAAAAGTAGCGGAAGCCGTGCGTCGGACACCCGCAGTTCGTTGACAAATATGGACACCGATGAATTGAACCAAAAACTGCAAGAAATGCTTGCCAACGAAGACTATGAGCAAGCGGCGCAAATTAGAGATGAGCTGAATCGGCGCAAAGGGTAATGACTGCCTTTTACCGCTTTTGAATAAAATATTGGGATATTGTCGAATAAGGCAATATCCCTTTGTCTTAAATACCTTTTTTGCCGTTTGGAAATGTTATGTTTACTGTAAATAATCTGTATTTTCTTAACTACACTAAGTACTTATTCAAGCCAAAGCTGTCAGTTTGTTTTACGCATACCTTTTGGAAAGTTTAAAACTTTCCAAAAGTTGTACCTGACAAAAATTACTTGAGGAACTACTGAGGGGGTATCCGTTTAAAAAATTATCTTAATATGCTGAAAATGAAAGAATTACTGTTTATTATCACCCTCTATAGCCTCTCCCCTATTTTTGTATTCTCACAAGACTGCGCAGACAAAGTGACGGCTAAAAGTGTGGAACAAAACGATACCACACAGTCCAAAACGCGGTATCACGAAGCTGTTGAACGATTGGGCAACGACGCTGATTTGCGGCATGGGCAGGTCGGTATTGTCGTGTTAGACGTGAAAACAGGAGAGATTTTGGCAGCACAAAACCCAAAAGTCAGTCTCATTCCAGCTTCAAATATGAAAATTGTTTCAACGGCAGCAGGTTTGGGCATTTTAGGTAATGACTTTCAATTTCGGACTGAATTGCAATACGATGGCAGTATTCGAGACTCTGTTTTGTATGGCAATATCATCATCAAAGGTTATGGCGACCCGACATTGGGCAGCCCTTTGATGCCCAATGTGCCGAGTATGAGCCTTGTTTTAGATAGTTTTGCTAGTGAAGTACGCCGTTTAGGCATTAAAAGTATCGCTGGTAAAATCGTTGGCGATGGCTCTGCTTTTGAAAATAGCACAGCTGTACCGACTTGGCTGTGGGAAGATTTGGGCAATGCTTACGGCTCTGGCCCAAGTGGTTTGAATTTCCATGAAAACCTTTATGAACTCACTTTTCAACAAAATCAAAGTGTTGGGACGCACCCCGCAATATCGAGCGTAGTGCCTTATATGCCTGATTTTCAACACATTAACGAAGTAAAAAGCATTATTGGCGGTGGCGATAATGCCTATATATATGCTGTACCAAACAGTACGTCGGGCTTTGTACGAGGTA
The DNA here is from genome assembly GCA_043744475.1 of Saprospiraceae bacterium. Taxonomy (GTDB): domain Bacteria; phylum Bacteroidota; class Bacteroidia; order Chitinophagales; family Saprospiraceae; genus JAAFJT01. The sequence goes on from JAYTUR010000205.1 coordinate 3,317, forward strand.
CGATACCAACTGGAAATGGTGCTTTCTCAATAAAAGGGTCTATACCCGACCCACCTTTTTTTGCTGCATGGTATTTAAGAAAAAGCCTTATTGAACTGGGTATTGCCGTATCGGACTCGGCAACAACGCAAATGGTTTTAGAACAACAAGGCAAACCTATGGCTTATCGGACGACTTTTTTTACTTGGCTGTCGCCAAAACTGTCGGATATTGTCAATATGGCAAACCATGAAAGCGTCAACTTGTACTGCGAAGCGATTCTGCGGGCTGTTGCTTTAAAGCAATCAGGCGTGGGAACAAATGAAGAAGGTGTAAAATCTATTGTCCGTTTTTGGCAAACAAAAGGCATTGATACTGAGGGGTTGTTTATGCAAGACGGCTCTGGTTTGTCGCCGCGCAATGGCATTACGCCTTTGCAATTGGCATCTATACTGCGCTCAATAGCTTTTGATAATCAATCATTTACGCCTTTTTATGCATCGCTTCCAGAAGCAGGTGCATCGGGTACATTAAAAAATATGTTCAAAGATACCCCCTCAGTAAAAGGGCGATTAAGAGCCAAAAGTGGGACGATTACACGCGTCAAATCATACAGTGGTTATGTGACGACGAGTGATGGGCGGCTTTTAGCTTTTTCAGCTATTTGCAATAACTTCACTTGCTCGCAAAGAGATATTCGCAAAAAATTAGAGCAATTTATGGTAGATATTTGCACGTTCTGAGTTTTGAGTTAAAAACACTTAACAGATATTTTAAAAAAATCCGTTAAGTGCCCCACTATTATCAATCAACCAAAAGCTATAAAATCAGCGAAAATCAGTTACATAGGTTCAATGTGTGTTCCATTCTTTAAAATATTTATAGAATTGTAATAGACTTTTCAAGGGCAGGACTTACCTTTGGACAAATTACGAAGCCTTTCAAAGTATGAAAATAACGGATTTAAAAATTCTTTTTTTTGCAATATGCCTAATCATTGTGAATGCCTGCAACGACAATCGCGAGCGTCCAGGCGGGTATCAATCTACAAGTTCACAAACGTTGGACAGCAATAAGCAACAAGATAAGATAGACGACATTCGCCAAGACTGGGAAAGTCGCGACCGTCTCGTATGGCAAAAACCCGATATGGTTATCAAACGCCTCGGCGATTTGAGCCAAAAAACGGTGGCAGATTTGGGTGCGGGAACGGGTTTTTTCGCTTTTCGCCTTGTGCCCATCGCTAAAAAAACCATTGCACTTGATATTGACCCGCGTTTTATCACTTTCATGGACAGTGCTAAGACAGAAATGAATTTGGAATTGCGGAATCGTTTTGAGGCACGCCTCGTTGATTTTGACAATGCTAAACTTAAAAAAGGAGAAGTTGATGCCGTTATCATCGTCAACACGTATATGTATATTAGTGACCGAGTGGCTTATATGCAGCGTCTTCGACAAGGCATTAGCAAGGGCGGTATGGTGTTGATTGTGGATTATAAAGAGAAAAACATACCTGTTGGACCGCCCACTAATTCAAAAGTACCTTTGAGTGTTGTTGAAAAAGAATTGAAACAATCGGGTTTCAAAAACATTAAATCAGACGATACTTCTCTTGATTATCAATACATTATAACTGCGACAAATGATTAAAGTATTGTAAGGTAGAGCTTTCCAAAAGTTTTGAACTTTTGGAAAGCTATTCATTTTTTACTGAGGGGGGCACAAAAAAAACTCTGAATATATGCATCATACATTCAGAGTCAAAATACGGTATTTCTATATTTTATGATAATCCATTCATCGCAACCACGTGTTGAATTTCAGGCATTTTAGATTTAATGGCTTGTTCGATACCTGCTTTCATCGTCATGCGTGACATGGAGCAACTCTCGCAATTGCCCAACCAACGGACTTGAACGGTCATATCGTCGGTTATGTCCACCACCTCGACGTTGCCGCCATCTACTTCTAAAAAAGGACGGATTTCGTTGAGCGCCACGTTTACTCTATCTATCAATAGACTCTTATCTTGTATTACCATCATTGTAATTGTTATTTAGACATAATAAACACAAAAATATTCAAATTGTTTAGAAAAATGGATAAATGACAACAAATAATGGATAATAACAGTCATTATCAACTATACGTTATCCATTATCCATTAAAAATATTATCCATTAAAAACATTTTCAGTTAAAAAGAGACTTCCATGGACACGTTGAAACGACGACCTAAACCAAAAAAGACAGTTGCGGATTTGGCATCAAAATCTTTGTTACCGATGACGTTACCGAGTGTATCGTTATTACGGGCATCAGCCATGTACATTGTATCAAATATATTGAGTAAACTCAAACGAAAATCAATCGTAGCGCTTTTCTTTTGGCGAATCGAATGCCCGAAATGGACATCAGTGACCATATAATTAGGCATTTTCCAAGAGTCTCTACGTGCATTGGCTCCTTGTAACGATTCTGGATTCATATCCGAGTAATTTTTGCCAAAATAAGTCGTCCGAGCTAAAATATATGTGCCACGACGTGGTTCAAAACGCAGTGAACCGCCAAATTGCGTTTGTGCCGCATCGCCGACATGCACCCCTTTGGCATCAAATTCTTGAACCGTTCCGTCAGGTTGCGTCAACAAACCGACAGAATTCCAAATCCAATCACCCAACGATGTAATGCCTTCAACCTTCCATTTTTGAGTGATTTCGTAAGCAAAATCCAATTCAAGCCCCATGTGACGTGCACCGAGACCATTAACGGCAATCGGAATACGGTCAGAATTGGGGTCAGCAGGGTTTTCTAAAACGAGAATTTGAGATTCAACAGGTTTGTTTTGCCAAACAGTATAATAACCATTAATATTAGCGGCAAAGTTAGTACTGCGATACTGATAACCTATTTCTGCCGCTTTGATGTCTTCGTTTTTATAGTTGCGAGCCAAAACGATGCGTCCTAACTCTCCTTTTTTTTCAGTTGCCGCAGTGTAAGCCGAATAAAAAACATTGGTAAAGCGTGTGGCTTTTGACAACCAACCGATGTTGGCAAAGAGACTGTTTTGGCGGTTAAAACGATAGTTGAAACCTGTTTTCAAGGTGAAAGAAGGTATGTTGAGCCAACCAATGGTTTGGTCTTGCGCCGTAGTGGAGTCAATAGCGTAACCGTTTTTCTTAGCATAATTATATATTGTCTGTGTCGGATGGTCAACGGTATATACAACCCCATTGATAACTGGTACACGCAGTCTTAAATTAGCATCTGAATTATAGGGCGAACGTGCAGATACATTGGAGGTAAAATATTTCGTTCCGTTCAATTCAAATGTCTCTGCATACATTTTGTCGTGATATTTATATTGCGACATCGCTGTTGAGGCATTGGCAAACCACGTCCAATTCTTTTCGGAGTGCTCAATAAGTCCAAAAGCACCGCCCCAACGGACAAATCCTTCGTAATCGTAGAAGAATTTGTCGCCAACGCCGAGAGGTGTGTTCAATTCGTCAATGCGGGCATTGCGTGAGCCGATATATTTTGTACCGCCCAGCATATCTTTAACAATACGGGTATGAGAGCCTTTATAAGAGCGCAAATCTATACCGCCTGAAAAAGTCGTTTTTTTAGAAAACTCATGCCGCAATGTGGACAATAATCCATACCATAAATGGTTGTTAACACTTGACCGAATGACATTGGCTGAAGAATTAAAAGGCAGTTTATTGTCTCTCACAACCCGTTCAAGGTTCAATTGATTCAAAGAGTCGAAACCAGGTTGAGCCGTTATATTCGTACCACCACCATCGCCAATACTCAAATAAGAGACATTGGACAGGAACGTTTTATCAGAAATACGCCATGAATGACGTAAGCTGAATTGTGGTTTGTGGTAATAATTATACCGAACCGCTTTAACCTCGCCATCCAAATAGCCCCACGAATCGCTGTAACGCAAACCTCTATCAATCCGAGGATAATTCGAAATGATTGATTCAGGAACACCCACATCTCGCGCCGTTTTTGAATCTGTAACCGCAATTGGCACAGCGAACGCTCGTTGACCATGCTCTTGTGGCCCACCAAAACCAGAGAGAGAAATGAGATGTTTTCCAATTTCTTTATCAATACGTAAGAAATAGAATACGGCTTTTGAATAATTACCTTGCACCCAACCGTCTGAATTTTTTGAAGAAAAAGCACCAGTAATGCCCCAATCGCCTTTCAAACGTCCAGTTGTGAAACCAACGGAGGTTTGAAAAGCACTACCTGCACCCACGTCTTGCTTGATTTCTACCGAAGGTTTGGATTCAAAACCTTTTGTCAAAATATTAATCGTACCGCCAACCGCAGGAATCGTGATTTTTGAAGCCCCTAAACCCCGTTGGACTTGCATCGTCTTTGTCACCTGATTCAAACCAAACCAATTTGACCAATAAACTTGACCGTTTTCCATATCATTTACAGGAATACCATCCAGCATCACAGCAATATTGCGCTGGCTGAAACCACGAATCGTAATCCGTGCATCGCCATCACCACCACCTTGTTGCGTTGCATAAGCCCCTGGCATAGAGTTGAGCAACATTGGTAAGTCTTGCGAAGCCAATTCCTCTTTGATTTTAACCGCTCCAATATTCGTGAAGGCAACGGGTGTTTTGCGGTCAATAGCTATATCCGTTGATACGATAACTTCTTGTAATGCCATCGAAGACGACATGGCGACATCTAATGTCAAGTCAGATTGTAGTTGTACCGCCGATTCGACAGTTGAATAACCGACATAAGAAATGACAATATCATAATTGTCTTTATTTAATTCAAGCTCATACCGACCGTTAATGTCAGTCACAGCGCCACGCGTTGTGCCTTTGACCACAATACTCGCGCCAATGAGTGGCTCTTTTGTATCTAAATCCGTAACCACACCCCTCAGTATCGTCCGTTGCGAAAAGGCAAAAATGATGGAAAATACAAGAAAAAGTGAAGAAAGTAGCGTTTTTTTCATACTGTTTGGATTGAGTTTAATAATGTAATTTCTAAAAATCAAAGCAAAATTACGACTAGCAGACGGCTTTTAGATGTTTAAAAGTTATTTATATTTTAGAAAACGGAATGGAAGGAATGACAATCAGATTTACGAAATCTTTGAAAATTCGCAAATCTATGGTCGTTACTACGATTCTTCGTTTTATATTTGCCCTCGAAAATTTAAAATCAAAAACAATAAACCGTTTTTATATGAAACATTTTGAAAACATTTCGAACGAGGAATTACAGATTTTAGAAAATGCCATTTCGCAAATCACTTTGCTCATTGCGGTGTCTGACGGAGATGTCAATAAGGAAGAAATTGATTGGGCTTCAAAGCTCGTGCATATTCGGACTTATTCTGGCGATAATTCACTATTGGCGTTTTATGAAGAAGTTGAAGCTAATTTCAACATAAAACTCAACGATTTGATTAAAAATTCGCCAAAAGAATCAGAGGCTTGTAAAGCCTATTTGTCTGAAAAATTAGCCGATGTTAACCCTGTTTTAGCCAAATTAGATCCTGAAACAGCTTATCACCTCTACAAAAGCTATCTTACATTAGCAAAAAGCATTGCCAAAGCTTCTGGTGGTATTTTGGGTTTCGGGGCAATCAGCCACAACGAAGCGCACTTGATTACGCTTTCGATGATTACGCCGATTGCTCAACCGACTGTTGACGAAGAAGATGAATCTAAATAAAAAATAACTTTCTGTCAATAATCTGTGTATTGACACGACGTATCGAATACTTTAAAAGTTAATGCTGTCAACTTAGTGGAATTAATTTGTTGAAAAAACAAGGATTCGTGCACATCTTTCCAAAAGTTGATAACTTTTGGAAAGTTTTAATG
>JAYTUR010000206.1:0-2370 GCA_043744475.1 Saprospiraceae bacterium
CCCGCTACTGCCTGGCGCTTGTACTGTTCATAATCAAATTTCTTTTCCATTTACAAAGTTAATCAGAATTTGTATTGACACAGTTTAGTGAACACTCTCTAATTCATGGTAAACGCAAATATTTATTTCTAATTGGTACACATTTTGCAGCATAAAATAATGAGAAAACAAGAATGCGCCAACTTTAAAATTCATCATTCAATCTAAATAATAAATAATTTTCTCATGACAACTCAAAACAGATTTAAAGCACAGATTCAAAAGGCAGAAGACTTGCCGACTATCCTAACAACACAAGCCATTTGGGATTCTATCAAAGAATGTGAGCGCGCTGTATTTCGCTCTCTTGACATCACACTCGTTGCAGAACGTAAAGTCAACTTGATTGATGCGATGGATTCAGAAGTCAAAGTCATTATTACAGATGCCCTACATAAAGGCATTTTAGTACACAATGAAGACGGTACAATCGCTATTACCGCTTCCCACTAAGCATTTTCATTTGGTTTAATAATAATCACCTTGTTTCAGATAGTGCGCTGTTTGAGACGAGGTTTTTTATTGGCTGTTATTCTGGAATGGCACACGGATTTTATGGATTCGACGGATTTACACGGATTTTCTTGTCATTTTGTAATGAATCTTAAAAAAAACGTGTAAATCCGTCGAATCCATAAAATCCGTGTGCCATTGTGTTATTTATTTACTGTCTCTAAAAATTCAAACTCTTTTTTAAAGGTTTCAGACTGCAAAATCACCTTGTCACCCAATTCCATAATCTGCCCTGTTTCCTTATCGTAGCTTTTCCATTCGGGCAAACCTACGCCATTAGGATTGCCTGTTTTTGCAAAATTGACCCAATAATCGGACATCGTTTGTTCTAAATCATAATCCACTTTTTGCCAATCCCGCTTCCAATGCGACAAAGTATGCAAGGCATAAGGCACTTCGGAGGTGTGAAAAGCTCCATAATTAGGAAAATTGGGTTTATCGGGCGGCACATGGCTGAATTGATACAAATAAGATTTATTTTTTTTATTAAAACCTGCCCACAAATGTGATTGAAAAGCCGCAAATTGACACAACGCTAAACGCGTTTGCGCTGCTTGCGCCTCGGCATCCGTATTTGCAGTGAACACTTTTAGAAAATCTACTGCTTTATCGCCATATTTTTCTTTAGCTTGTTGTTTAAATTTCTCAACCGTTATTGGTGCATTACCCATCAAAGCACCGTCGCCTGTGACCCAACCTGTCAAAAGCGGCACGTCGCTGTGTTTGCCATTCTCAAATTGAGCAATCAAGTTTTTAGGCAAAACATAACCGTCGAGTACTGTTCCAAACCTATCCATGCCCTGCCCATTGGCTATTTTCAACAACTGTTCAGCGGGCATCAGCCGTAATTCAGTGATGTTTTTGGCAAGTGCTCTTCGCATCAACATATCGCCTTGCGTTTCGGCTTCGTCCAGATTTTTGCCCATTCTATTCGTAAACATGCCACCACTTTCTGCAATAGCCCTATCAAAAAGTCCACGCGCTAAAGGCGAAGCGACTAAGGCATTGACGCTAAAAGAACCCGCCGATTGCCCTGCGATGGTTACGTTTTTAGGGTCTCCGCCAAATTCTGCAATGTTTTTTTGAATCCATTTCAAGGCTTCGATTTGGTCTAAAAAACCATAATTGCCCGAAGCACTTTTGCCTGATTCTTTACTCAATTCCTCATGTGCCATAAAACCAAAAACACCTAAACGATAGTTGATGCTGACGAAAACAACGCCTTTTTTAGCCATGCCTTCACCGTCATAAACGGCACAAGATGCTGCACCAGTTGTCAATGCACCGCCATGAATCCAAACAAAAACGGGCAATTTATCACGTTTTTCCTTCGCTGATGTCCAAATATTGAGATAAAGGCAGTCTTCACTGAGGGGTTCGGGTGGCGCAATAAACTCTTCAGACCAACACATAAAAGGCGCAGGTTTAGGCTGCATCGCACTCGCTGAATATTCGGTGCAATTACGGATACCCGTCCAATTATTAACAGGTTGTGGGGCTTTCCAACGTCGTGGCCCGTTGGGTGGCATGGCGTACGGCACTGCTTTAAAGCTACGAACAGATTTATCGGCATTGTACGTGCCTTCCATTTTGCCATTTACGATATTGAGCAATGGGTTTTGTGCAAAAACAAAGATTGTGATGCAAAGAAAGGTAATCGAAAGGTAGGCTTTCATTATACTTAGTATTTTTTATTGACAATACGTATCGGATATTTTAGAAATTAATGCTGTCAACTTAGTGGAAGTGCTTTGTTCAAAATCGTAGAACTTTCATTAAAACTTTCCAAAAGTTATCAACTTTTGGAAAGATGTGCAC
>JAYTUR010000207.1:0-2360 GCA_043744475.1 Saprospiraceae bacterium
ATAATGAAATCTCCATTATCAATGTTTTCCCTTCCTGCAATGGTCGCATGACGAGAATCCATCCATACACCAAATTGTTTTTTTCTTTTTTCTGACATTGTCTTCAGTTTTAATAATAAAAAATAAAGAGCCAACACATCGTTGACTCTTTTAGCTCAAAATGTTTAAATATATATACTAAACAATTATTTTATAGCCGCTGTATTAAGTGCCGTATCAGCTATGCTTGTCAGCAATTCATCGCATTTCTTTTCTTCATCTAACGTTGTGAGTAAATTTTCCAAACATTTTTTTTCACCCAACACTTTGGCAAAGGCAGCTAAGGTGCCATAAGTTGCTATTTCGTAATGCTCAACTTTTTGTGATGCAGCAATTATTCCTGCATCTCGTACAGCACCAGGTTGTGTTTCTTCTATAATGCCTGTTCCTTCTACTAATATACCTGCCATAGCATCACATTTTTTTGCCTCTGCCTTTTTGCCTAAATACTCAAAACATGCCTCCAAACGTGTAACGTGATTTTCTGTTTGCCCTAAATGGTCGCCAATAGCTTTTTTTAACTCTGGCGAAGTTGCATTTTTTTGCATTTGAGGCAATGCCTTTGTTAAAGCTTTTTCAGCCCAATAGATGTCTTTTAGCCCATCTTCAAAAAGGTCTTTTAATCCTTTTGCTGCATTTTCTTTGGCAGGAATTTTCTCTACCGCTTTTTTTAGTGTTGTCATTTTTTTTAATTTTTTAATTTTGAGAAATTATGCTTTATGAATAAAAAAGTAGCTGCTCTTTTTTGGTTAGCAATGAATTTCCATTGCCTTGCAGATAACTTAAATATTACTTTGCAAAGGTCACTATGTTAAAATGAACAAGCATTACACAATTCTTCATTTAAGTTTCATGATTCACACTAAATTATTAGGCAGTATTTTTTTTTATTAATATTAAAAAACAGCATAAAGGTTGCTTATTCCCGTTGGCTCACACTCTTCCCAAACCTCCCCACCAACACCGATACCAGCGCCGTTCGTTTGTTTGGGGTTAGAGGTTAAAATTAATCAAGACCCTGTGTCAGCGCGTCTCCGACCCAAGTCATTTGCCGCTTATGACAATCAACTTTTGCTTTTCCTAAAAGATACCCCCTCAGTATAAAGCTATATTTCGCGGGTCAAAGACCCTAAAAGATAGTGGGTGGTCCCGATATTGTCGGGACACCAGCGCCGTCGTTCGTTGGTTTAGGTGTTAGTGGTTAAAATAACGAACTCCATGCGCCAACGGTTTTTTATTGATTTGACATCAACCTCAATACAATTTATACACACCTTCATCTCTTTTTGTATATTTGGACTTCTAATATAAAAAACGAAAACATAAGTCAATTCAACCCAATCTGCAATAGCAACATTCTATTTCACCCTATAAATTTAGTATGGAAACACAAGCCTATTTCGAGAATATCAGAGAACACATTCAAAGCTATTTGACGGATGCCAACAGCCAAATTGACCTCGCTGTGGCGTGGTTTACGGATAGGGTTTTGTTTGATGCGTTGTGTCAAAAAGCACAATCGGGCGTAAAAGTGCGGCTTTTGCTCTATGATGATGACATTAACAATGCCTATTTGCCTTTTGACAAGCTGAAACAAGCGGGCGGGAAAGTTTTTTGGCTCAATGCCAAATTGATGCACAATAAGTTTTGTGTCATTGACCGTGCGGTGGTTATTTCGGGTTCGTACAATTGGACGAATAAAGCCAACAACGAGAATTACGAAAACATTTCCGTCACGACGGGCGATGTCTTTTTTGCCGAACAATTTATTCAAGAATTCAATCGAATTGTCGAACATCATTTTGGCGAAACACCCGAAACGACGATCGATTTTAGCCAAATTGTGAAACGTTTGGAACTGATTCGGCAGTTGATTGAACTCGGCGATACCGACGACATACCCCCTCAGTATCGAAAGCTCAAAACGCTGCAATTACCCGACGAAATCACGCGTTTGATTGCCCTTTTGGATGAACGGCGTTATGGTGATGCGGTAGCGCATATAACCGATTTTATCAATCGTTTCCGTCAAGTGACCGTTTTTGTAGATACCGAAATCCGTGCTTTGCAATTGGAAATGTACGCCCTCGAATTGGACATCAGCAGCCTTGAGAACGAGAAGTCGGAAGTCGAAAAAACGATTCATGACTTTGAAATTCAATACAATCGCGCTTTGGGTGAATTATTGCTTGATATTTTAGCGATTCGCCGACAGATTGCTCAAAAACAAGCCGAAACAAAACCCAATGACCCCGAAGCACAAGAGCGACAAACGGAAACCGAAAATGATTTCAACAGTTACTATTCGAGTTACGAAGCCA
>JAYTUR010000208.1:0-9129 GCA_043744475.1 Saprospiraceae bacterium
CAAGAAGAGCAGCAAACAATCAATGATGCGCGGATGAATGACGAACTTCAGACATAGTTTGCTGATAGGTCATTTTGTGTGTTTTTGTTTATCATTCATAAGACTGAGATACGGAAAAGGTAGAGAATTGAGGTTTTTTGTTAGGTTTTAGATATAGAAAAGGGTTGTTAAGAGGGTATCCAAACTTTGTTGTTCGCTAACTTGAAAAAAATTTGTGCCAAAATATTTTAGCAATAATTATTTTTCATATATGAAAAACAGAATAAAACAAGATTGAAACCGTATCTTTGCCATGAATCCAAACAGGGGTTAAAAGGGTTTGTTTTGCCACTTACCTTTGTTTCGTCTTTGCGTTTGGGTGCATTTTTCTTTCAAAAACTTGAATACTCATATTTAAAATAATCCACATGAAAATTCAAAAAAAGACCATAGCCAGTGAAATCATCATTTTCTTTTCCGCATTGGGTTTGATTCTTTTGTTTTTTGTAGGAACGGAGGTGTATAATTGGACTTTAAATAGAAAAATCGCAAACCGTGATGAATCTATATCATCAACCTATTTGCGGATATATTCCAATACTTACATTATTGATTCTCTGCAAAACACGCGGAAGGCAAAAAATCCTTATTTTGGAAATAATACAGAAGTAGAAATCCTAACAAACCCAATTGAAACTACGGTTTTCTCTGATTCTATAACAGAAGTACAAATAAAGAAATATTCAGATATTCGAGACAAAAAACAGCAAGAGAAATTAAATTTAGAGAGCGAGAGGGAGGACTACAAACGCAGTTTATTAAATGCGGAGGAACAAAAGAAAATGACTCTAAACTTTGCGTTGGTTTTATTCTCATTGGTTTATTTACTCAGAGGGTTAATACTTACCTTGAAATGGTCAATCAATACTTTGAAGGAAGGCTAACTTACAGCAAAACGCCCGTTGTCGAATAAGTTGAACCGGGCATTTTGTTTTGAGGTGTACCCCTCAGTATTTCTAAATCAAATTAGTTTTTAGTAAACTTTTCACCTGCAAATTTACCATTTTGTTCAACAAATAAAAGAAAATATCATTTAACAAATTTTTAATTTTAAAGCAGAGTTCTTTTTATGCCCAACGAAAGCAAAGAATCGCTGTTTTGACCTTAATTTGTTTTATTGTAGAATTTCTTATCTGATAATTAACTAAAATTATCACAAACAGAGTTATCCACAATTTCGTGAAAAACTTATTGTTTTTTTATTGGATACTTGCCATTATCTTTGTATGCAATAATAAGCATTTTTCAAAGTAACATTCACTGAAAATGAATAAAATACCTTCCTATGAATATCATAGGTTTTTAGACGAAGCGGGAGATACTACTTTTTACAAAAAAGGAAGGATACCATGTATTGGTGATGAAGGCGTAAGTCAGACATTCATTTTAGGCATGACAAGTTTTAAAAAGCCTTTGGATACCATTAGAAAAGAAATACGACAACTCCAAACGAGCATCGCAACAAGTCCTTATTATCGAAATGTTCCGAGTGTCAAAAAGCGCATTGAAAAAGGTGGGTATTTTTTTCATGCCAAAGACGACTTGCCAGAGATAAAAAAAGAGTTTTTTGATTATATTAATGAACTTGATTGTCGCTTTCAAGCAGTAGTTGGACGTAAAAAAATTGACCTATTTGAGCGAAAACACAATGGAAATGAATCAGAGTTTTACGCTGATATGCTATCTCATCTCTTGAAAGATAAATTGGCGAAATATCCAAGATTAGTTTTGAACATGGCTGAACGTTCAAATAGTACAGCTATTCAAAATTTAGAAATAGGCTTATCGAAAGCAGAGGCTCGATTTACAAAGAAGTTTCCGAATAAAAACAGGCGCACAAAGATTGCGTTTGGCGTTCATAAGTACAAAGACGAACCACTTTTAACAGTTGCAGATTACTTGTGTTGGACAGTACAACGGGTCTTTGAGCGTGGTGAAACCCGTTTTTACGACTATATGGGTGGTAAAATCTCTTTGGTAGTGGACTTATACGACAATAAGAATTACCAAAATGGCGGAAATTACTACACTAAAAAACACCCATTGACAGAAAAAAATAAAGTTAGCCCTCATACACCCTAAGAAGGATACCCTTCGCTGACATGGAGTCAGATTTCAAGTGCTGCCGACTAACTAAGTTGCAAATATAACGTGTATCGGTGCAAGAAAGTTGGAATTATATCCTTTTTTGAACATAAATTTTTTGAATATTTTATTTATCTAAAAAAGAGTTACGAATGATTCATTCACAACTCTTTGACTATCAATAAAGTACCGAAGATGGGACTCGAACCCACAAGCCTTGCGGCACACGCTTCTGAGACGTGCACGTTTACCAGTTTCGCCACTTCGGCAGCTATACTTAATATTATCGCCGATACTGAGGGGGCAACTTTGCCTCTTTTGCCAAATAAGATGTAGGCGAATAATCATACAAATAGGCCAATAACCGATTCAAATCGTCTCTAAAATCCATATCATTATCAGGGTGCATTTTTTCTAATAATTTTAGGACATTTATAGTCCGCGTAACGACATATTTTGAAAAGGTTTCTGAACGTTGTCTTTTTTCATTGAGCATTGTCCAAAAACGTTCGAAAGCTGTATTGAGCATCAAAATTGTCAATTCAATAGCGCCATGCTTATCTTTTGTCACCTTAACATGTTCTGTTATGTTCGCGTTGATGGAACGCATTTCCATCATTAGCTCGCCTGGTGTATCCCAATGAACATACTCTTTTGTGATATATTTGTCAATATCCTGTTTTATATCATTGACCCTTTTATTCAGGTCGCTTTTATCCTCAAAAAACTCATAAGCGAGTTTTTCAACCAATAATGGGTCTTTGCGAAAGAGTTTTAACAACAATTTATCTTTTTGTGATTCTGACAACATGCGCAGAACCTCAAATCGTGGGTCGGGTGTATTTGATACTTTTTTTGCCATATTTTATCAAGTTTACACGTTTTTACACTGACTTTTCTATAATATGTACTTTGTCGTTAATGACAACTTCAATCGCTTTATCGCTCAAATTTATGACTTCTACACCTGTTTTTGTCACTTTCACCTCCATAATCGCACCTCTAAAACGGACTTTGAAGGCGATAGATTGCCATTGTTCGGGCAAATAAGGGTTAAAATGAACTTGTCCATTTTTCACACGCATACCACCAAAACCTTGAACAACAGACATCCAAGTACCCGCCATTGATGTAATGTGTAAACCATCTTCCGTATCGTTGTTATAGTCATCCAAATCAAGGCGACTTGTCCGCCAATACATTTCCATCGCTTTCTCATAATTGCCAATTTTACAAGCCAAAATGACGTGAACACAAGGCGATAACGACGATTCATGCACCGTCATTGGTTCATAAAAATCAAAATTACGCTTGATAGTTGCCAAATCGAAATCGTCTTCAAAGAAATATAAGCCTTGTAAAACGTCTGCCTGTTTAATGAAACAACTGCGTAAAATTCTATCCCACGACCATTTTTGATTCAAAGGACGGTCTTCGGGACGCAAATCGGCGACGTTCATCAAGTCTTTATCCAGAAAATCCTCTTGTTGTAGAAAGATACCCAATTCTTTACTTTCAGGTAAAAACATTTTGGCTTGAATATCAGCCCATTTTGCCAACTCCGTTTCGACATCAAATTGTGTATTTTCCAAAATCGCTTGATACTGAGGGGGGGAATTTTCACGCACCCACGCCACACTTTCTGCGGCATATTTCAAGCACCAAACAGCGATATAGCTCGTGTACCAATTGTTATTGATATTGTTTTCATATTCATTCGGTCCCGTCACGCCAAACATGACGTATTGGTTTTTATGCTTTGACCAATGAACCCGTTGCGCCCAAAAACGTGCAATGCCAATCAACACTTCTAAGCCATATTCAGATAAATATTTTACGTCACCTGTGTAGTTGATATAATCATAAATGGCGTGTGCAATCGCCCCGTTGCGGTGAATTTCCTCGAATGTAATTTCCCATTCGTTATGACATTCTTCGCCATTCATTGTGACCATTGGGTACAAAGCAGCACCTTTGGTGAAACCTAATTTTTCGGCATTTTCAATGGCTTTTTGCAGTTGTTTGTACCTGTAAATCAATAAGTTACGTGCAACTTTTTCATCGGCATTGACCAAGTAAAAAGGTAAGCAATACGCTTCTGTATCCCAATATGTCGAGCCACCGTACTTCTCACCTGTAAAGCCTTTGGGTCCAATATTCAGCCTTTCGTCCTCGCCTGTATAGGTTTGATTGAGTTGAAAAATATTGAAACGTATGCCTTGTTGCGCCGCCACATCGCCTTCAATAATAATATCCGATTTTGACCATTTATCCTCCCAAGCGGCGGCTTGTTCTGCAAGAGCTTTATCAAATCCTTTTTTTACAAAATTTTTCAGGACTTCCTGACAGTTTTTCAAAAGCGATTCCGACGGATGGTTTTCAGAAGACAAAACCGAAGCATATTTAAAGACAACCACTTCTGACCCCTCAGTAACGAGTACATCAACGGTGCAAGCGGCATATTTATCTCTTTTACGACGAAAAGCCACAAAATCATCTATCTCTTTTCCTTTATGAAAAATGCTAAACTTCATGCCAGTAACCACTTGAAATGCTGTTTTTTTCGTTTCAGCAACCACGTAGGCTTGTGCATTTTTGACTACTTTGGTCACTTCCTTCCAAAATTTATCGTCCCAATTGGTATCTTTATTTGAAATATCGGCATTTACTGAGGGGGTCACTGACAACTTTCCCTTGAAATTAACCGCGGTAATCGCATAGCGAATCGCACCACATTCATCGTCAACTATAGAGCAAAAACGGGTTGAATCGAGTTTCACAATTTTTCCCGAAGGCATTTTAGCCGTTACTTTACGGGTCAAAACGCCTTGTTTCATATTCAAAACACGCTCAAAAGCGGTCACTTCACAGGTCGCTAAATCAAGCGTTTCGCCATCAATTTCAACATCAATGCCTATCCAAGACGGTGCATTCAGCACTTTTGCAAAATATTCAGGATAGCCATTTTTCCACCAACCCACCTTGGTTTTGTCGGGATAATAAACGCCTGCCACGTAGCTGCCTTGAAGTGTTTTGCCAGAATAAGCCTCTTCAAAATTAGCCCGTTGCCCCATACGTCCGTTGCCAATAGAACAAAGGGATTCGGAAATTTCATTGTATTCAGGTCGCCAAGTATCTTCGATGATTTTCCATTCATCGTGAATAATATAATTTTTCATACACTCTATTTGATTGATAATTAATTGTTTAAAGGAATGCGCCTACGGTTTAGGAAACTTTAAAAGTTGCCTAAACGTGAAAATCTAAGCCATCGTACCAACGGTAGATTTCAAAGCATCTAAAACTTCATCGTAGTCAATATATTCAAACCCTGGAATCACAATATGTGCTTCATCTAAAACATCAGGATGCCCAACGCCAACGGTATAAAAACCACCTTGCAAAGCCGCTTCAACACCTTTTTCAGCGTCTTCAAAAACAATACAACTTTTAGGTTTTGAACCAACAGCTTGTGCACCTAACAAGAAAACCTCTGGGTCGGGTTTACTTTTTGTCGTTGAGTTACCGTCAATAATGGCATCGAAATAAGCGGTCAATTCAACCCTGTCTAAAATCGTCTTTGAGTTCTTTGAAGCTGAACCCAAAACAATGTGCACTTTTTTGCTCTTCAATTCATCGAGAAACCTCTTAACACCGGGTAGGATTTCTTCGGGTGTCATACGCAAGATGTATTCGAGATACCAATTATTTTTCTTTTCTGCATACGCCGCTTTGACTTCTTCGTCATTTTCAACAATTCTACCCCATTTGAGTATCAAATTCAGCGATTCGACTCGACTGACCCCTTTCAATTTCTCATTGTCTTCTTCTGTAAAGTCAAATCCCAATTCATTTGCCAATCGTCGCCAAGCTTTGAAATGATATTTGGCTGTATCACAAATCACACCGTCGAGGTCGAAAATACACGTTTCGATTTTATTCATTCTTAAATGTATAAATTTTATATTAATTCAAAAATTGATTTTGTTTGTATAGCCAAAGTTAATGCGCTTAACTGCGGTGGCAAATTTAGATTGTATTTTTTACACTTAGTCTCTTTTTGATAGAAAAAGCAAATCCAATAAAAAAAACAATACCCTTTTTTTGTTACATTTGAGCTTTTCAAACGAAACTATTGGGCTAAATACACCATGACTTACCGACTTGTAGAACCTGAGGACTTATATCAATTGGTTGAAATTGCTTGTACAACATTTATTGATTCATTCGCCGAGCAAAACGAGCCAACGGCGTTTTACGCCTACGTTGAACAAGCCTTTGCACCTGAACATCTGCAAAAAGAGCTGCAGACTGAGGGGTCTATTTTTTATTTTGTTGAAGACGACAGTCATATTATTGGTTATTTCAAAATCAATACCAGTAAATCGCCTTCATTGACCGATAGACCACATTTCTATGCCGATTTTTCGCCCTACCAATCCTTAGAAATGACTGAATTGGAACGCATTTACTTAAAAAAGGAGTATCAAGGCAAAGGTTTTGCGGCTGAATTGATGGCTTATATTGAGGATTGTGTACGTCAACAAAACGCTCATTATATCTGGTTAGGGGTTTGGTCTCTCAACACAAAAGCTATTCGCTACTACGAAAAATGTGGTTTTAGTACATTTGGTGAGCATATTTTTCAAATCGGCGATGATGCGCAAACGGATTATTTGATGTGGAAAAAACTGACCAATGATTAGGCTGATACGACAGATTTTCACTGATTTATTTATTATGATTTATAAAAAATCAGAGAAAATCTGTCGTATCCGCCTAATCAGTGGTCAAAAAAAAATCATTTAACCAAACCAATCAACGTCCCATAATCATCAAAGCGCGATTCTTCTTGTTTCATTTCCAACACATCTAACAGTTCCATGCCGTAGTGTTCTTCGAGTTCACGAGCCGTTTTTGTCGTCCGGATTTCAACATGACCTTTAGTCACTTGATTCAAACGCCACGTGTAGGTTTTTAACATTTTTTGCCAAATAATCTCATTGATTTCAAAAGCATCATCGGTTGTCAAAGGCTTAATTTCCGCAAATGCGGCTGTATTACGTGCCAAAAGACGGGCATTTTCGATGATAAAATAGCCCGTATGCGCCCAGTCATTGGAATCATTGAGCAAACGGGCATACATAACCAACTGCAAATCCTCGCCATTTTTTATCAAACGCTCACGATAAGAATGTCCACTCCATTTCAAATCTAAAATGCAGCGTTCGCCCCCCCTCAGTAAAACGACATCGGCTTTGCCTTTGACGGGTGTATCCGAAAACTGCCCTTCTAATTCCTTTTCTGTGGCTTCAACCGTCCATTTATTGCGCCGAATGTGTTCTATCAATGTCCAAATTGCGTATTCAATTTGCCGAATCAATTGCAATTTTTGGGGTTCAAAACCATACATTAATAACGTAGCGGCTTCTTTTGACAACAGTTTTTTGCTGTGTTCGTCCACCCATTCTTGAACTTTATCATAGTCCCAACTGTGGAAATCTTCTTTCAAAATATATTCAAAAAAGCGGTGAGAAAGGTTGCCTTTCAAGGTATTTTCCTTGACAATACTCAAAATTGACGACTTATTTAGCTTTGCTTTATGCCTAAAAACCCATTGATGTGGGTAATAAAACAGGCTTTCAAGGCTCGTCAAAGTCTCATGTACCCGTTTTGTTAACAAAGTGGATTCAACGTTTATTATGGGTTGTACTTTACCCAAACGATGTGGTTTTAGGCGCACCCATTCCGGCGTATTTAAGTTTGTTAAATTGTCAAAATCTGCCCAATCCTCCTTTATGCATACTGTTATACGCTCTAAATTGCCAAAACAGGCTCGTAAATGGCTGAATAATGGGTGTTCAGAAGCGTGTTCACCATTGACTTTTTTAGGATACATCAATATCAACTGCTGATTCGTCCGCACAACGCCTTGAATACGTTGCCACAACATCAATGCGTTTTCATCTTGTGGCGATTGCAAAGTCACGCCTTCTTGTTTCAAAAAAGTAACTTCGTCAACATACCAACGGCTGAAAAAATGCACCCCCTCAGTATCCGTAAAATTCCACCAAATCAAAGAGTTAACTGACTGTAACAAACAATCACCGTGAATTACGTAGGGATAATGACCCAATTCTTGCGGACGCGGCGACACAGGTGAAGGCTCATAAATGGTTCTGATGATGCGTTCCAATTCCAAAAAAGTCAGCCTTGATTCGCTCGGTGGCAATTCGTATAAAAATTCCTCAACACGTCTCGCTTGTTCCGACAAAACCATAAGCGAAGTGTTTTTTTTACCTGTTTCTTCAAACGCCTCAATCGCCCATTCTCTTAAAAAATTGAAAATACCAACAATTTCATGTTTGGGCGCAGATGCTGCAATGTCATAAGTATTTCGGTTGAACCAAAATTCAAATTGTGATTTAACTTTTCGGACGTTTATATTGCTGTCTTCTTTTGCTTTTTCTTCTAAATTTTCAAAAAAACGCTTCGTTTCAAAAACCCAATGGTCACTGTGAATACCCGGTCGTTGAGCAATAACATTACCAATCACATTACCCAAATCCGCATCAAGCGGCTTGACGGGCATCGTGACAAACTCAAGGATTTTATACAAATCCAAAGGTTGCCAAAGGAACGCTGTTACCAATTTCAACAGTTGTAAAGTCGGTCTCCCGAGCGAAGCGGAAGGTAAGCCAAAAGCAGGTAAACCATTCTGTATCAAGGCTTCATCAAGCGTTCGGTTTCTATCGGGGATTAAAAAAGTAGGTCGAAATTCAGGATTCAAACTCAATACTTTTGCGATAAAATCACCCCCCTCAGTATCACGCTCACTTTCGATGATGATGAGCGAACCATCAGCTTTGAGCAGCTGCTTTTCGCCAAGCGGTAATTTATTAGTTATAAAATCTTTGAAGGTTTGGAGGTCGGATTGAGCATTATTAGGTTTATTAAGTTTAGGAAACTTTAAAAGTTTCCTAAACTTATCGTTGCTCAAAAAAG
>JAYTUR010000209.1:0-9128 GCA_043744475.1 Saprospiraceae bacterium
GCCTAAGTCCGATGAGGGCGAAGCAGCGTTGCTTACACCTTCTTTTGTTTCTCAAAGTCTTGACGAAAAAAAGGTCATTTACGTGACGGATACTGAGGGGTATCTTTTCCGCCAAGCAGATGCGGTTTCAGTGCTGGCTCAAACAGCACAAGTTGTTGAAAGAAACAATGAAGCCATTCAAGAGGCCGCATTAACGGAGGAAACACCCATAATAGGTTCGGAAATCCCTTTATTGTTTATCTCATCTTCAGACCAAAACCCGCGTGTGGGCATTGGAACAGAAACACCACAAGCGACTTTAGATGTGAACCTCGAAGGGCATGGGCAAATTCGTTTGGATGCGGGTGAGGACAATGTGCCTGATATTACGCTGGTCAATAAATCAACTTGGGGACAAGAAACCTATTTATCTGAAGCGATAGACGCAAGGCAAGCGGCTCTTGTGACGAACGCCACACATGGGTTTGTGTTCAAATCTGACCAAAGCCATGCAGAAAGGTTTCGGAAATGTGGCGATGAACGTATGCAGTCAGGTACGCCGTTGATGGTCATTCAACCCGATGAATCTCTGCGGGTTAAGGTCGGTATTGGTACGTCAAAACCTGTAACGCAAGTGGAAGTGAAGGGAAAAGAGGGTAAAATCCAAATGTCATTGAACGACAAAAACCCTTCTTTGAACATCATCAACACCATAGAAAAGAATGAGCATCCTGTTGACACAAATTTTTTGGCTTTGGGTGCGATGGGTGCGAATATGGAACAACAGGCGGTGCTGTCCACCAATTCTCAGGATGGTTTTGTGTTTAGTCACAGTCAACGTCAAGACGGTAGTGTGCCGAGTGTGAACAGAGGGACAAAGTTTTTGTACCTCAAACGAGAAAAATCCAGCACCGAAGCTTTCTCGTTGATAATGGACGGGCGTGTGGCTGCCAAAGGATTTTATGCTGCCGCAGCACCTGACGATGCAAATCCTTTACAGAAAAAAAGAGCTTTAGAACTCATAAATGCTTTTAAACCAACTTATTATAATGCACCTGACAGAGAGGAACGACAATATGGTTTTTTAGCATCTGAAATGCCCAATAGCTTAGAGGGGCTTGTCAATAATTTTGATGGCTTGGGCAAACAGGACAATGCCATTGCTTATCACAGCATCGTGGCGTTACTCGTCGGGGCGGTCAAGGACTTGTCTGCGACGGTCAACCTTATGCAAGATAAAATCAAAGAATTAGAAAACCGTGGGAAACATAGATAATGAACAACGCCCAAACCATACCGCCAAAAAATAAGCCTTTTGCGCCCAATGCGCCGAAGCACCTCGACTATGACTTCCTCCGAGAGGCGGGTTTGAAGCATATTCAGGATTTGTCGGGGCAACTTTGGACTGACCACAACACCCACGACCCGGGCATTACGATATTGGAAGTGCTGTGCTATGCGCTGACCGATTTGGCGTATCGGACGCATTTGCCCGATGCCGACCTGTTTGCACCCGACCCCAAAAAACGCACAACCTTAGGCGACGATAATTTTCCGACTGCCTACACAATGCTCTCTTGCAATCCTTTGACAGAACTCGATTGGCGCAAATTGCTGCTTGACATCAAAGGCGTGCGGAATGCTTGGTTTGTGCCGATCGAAACGGAAAAATTGCCTGATATTACCTTGGAAACAAGTGAAAAAGATGTGATTTTTGGCAAAGGCGTTGACGCACGTCTTTGGAAAAATGAATTGTGGCGCACAGAAAGCCTTGTTTTTTTGGATAAGGAAAAACAAGAATTGACTTTTGAAAACGGTGAGAGCAAACAAAACTACCCCCTCAGTATTCGAGGCGTTTATAAAGTATTATTAGAGTTGGAACAAAACGTAGAAGACAAAGAGCCAATTTTAGAAGAAGTTCAACGGCGTTTGGCGGGTTTTCGCAATCTCTGTGAAGATTTTGGCAGCATCAACATCGTGCAAGACGAGCCTTTGATGCTGTGTGCAGAGTTTGAACTCGATGCCACAGCGCAACCCGATACTGTGCTGCTCGATATTTTTAACCGCATTCAAGAGTATTTTTCGCCGACGGTTCAATTCCATACTTTGAGCGACATGTTGAAAAAGGGGCGGACGATGGAGGAGATTTATGCGGGTCGTCCGCTGCTGCCCGAGTCGCATGGTTTTGTGGATACGGTCGAATTGGAGGATTTGACTTTACCGAGTGAAATACACGTTTCGGACTTGTATTACCTCATTTTGGGCGATGATTTAAAGGAAAATCCCAATGGTTTGAAAGGCATTGAAGGCATTTCAGCCATCAAAAAACTATTAGTCATTAATCCGAAAATTGACAAAGCAGAGAAAGGAGAGGCGTGGAAAGTCATGATTACTGAGGGGTCACGTCCGACATTGAATGTGGCAGAATCCATCAAGAGCATATCATTTTTCAAACGCGGTGTGCCGTATCGGGTCAATGGAGAGCGGGTGACCAATTTGTTTGGAAGACGATTGGCGAACGCGTCAAAAGTTGTTTTTAATCTTAAAGATGAACAGTCAAAGGGCAAAACCAATCTCGATAAGGCTGTACCCACAGGCGAATATCGCCCCGACTTAGGTGAGCATATATCCATTCAAGGGGAGTTTCCAGTCGTTTATGGTATTGGCGAATCGGCTGTGCCAGAGGCAGCGGGTATAAAACGGCAAGCACAGGCGGCACAACTCAAAGGTTATTTGACCTTCTTTGACCACATATTGGCAAATTATTTGGCGCAAATTGCCAATATCCGCACCCTCTTTTCGCCGAAATTGACCAATGACGGAGAGCCAATGTCCTCCGATTCGAGCTTTGAAAAGGCGTGGTTGGGTTTGTCTCCCGACTTGTTCACACCACTTGCACCTGTTGCAGATTTACGCACCAGTATCCCGAACGCCGATGCTTTGTTTGGTTTTGCGCAAAACAATGATATTGTACAAATAGGCAGTTCTAAGTCGTCTAAAACCAAACCCTTATTCAACGAAGGCGACCTTATCGGTGAAAGCCAAGTAACATATTCCACACCGCATGACAGGGACAGGGCTTTGCGGCAATTGATTGCCGATGTAGATGCCGATTTGGTAAAAATTGAAACAAAAACGTGGACTCAAACGGGAGAATTAGATCGGTATTATTTCCTTTTTATTAGTGAATTGGGTCGGTTGGTGACGCTGAAAAGTGCGAAAACATATTCTTCCATTGCTGAAGCGAAAGCCGCCGCACAAGCCGTTCGTTTTGTGGCAACTTTGGAATCCAGCTTTGAAAAATACGACAATGTCAACGACGCGTTACCGAATTATTCATTTAAACTTTTTTATAGACCCCCTCAGTATAACGCCTATTTGCGGTCTATTTTGGAAGATGAAGCCACGTTTTTCAAGAACAAAAATCGCTTTTTTGACCATTTGTTGAGCCGTTTTGCAGAAGACTTTACGGATTATACTTTACTCACTTTTGCGACTTTACGCAATAATGGTTTACAGATTGATGCTGAGAATAATGAGGTGATGAACCGCAAGTTTGCGGTGGATAAAGCTCGTTTCCTAGAAAAATATCCCGAAATCAGCCGAAATAGAGCCAAAGCAATGGATTTTTCGCAATCCCTTTGGACAGATGCCAACCAATCGGGGCTTGAAAACCGCGTGTCTAAACTCATAGGTATTGCCGAACGGGGGACGAAAACGCTCAATTATTTTGACATTACCTCACAACCAACGCGCTATCGGTTTTTGATTTCTGATGTGCATGGAAAAGCTTTGATGCGAAGCACACAGACGTTTGTTGAAAGTATAAGAATTGTAAAAGATAATGAAGGCAAGGAGACAAAATTCAAAGAATCCACAGAAGCGCAAAAAGCCCGTTTAATTGCCCTTAATTTGGGTAAAAACAAAGCCCTTTTTGAACCGACCTATTGCTTTATTGAGAAAGTGTATGGCTTTCGATTGTTGGATTATCAAGGCTGCCCTGTGGCGGAATCGGTGCATACTTTTGGTTCGGCAGCTTTGCGCGATATGCAGATGCGTTATGTGCAAGGCATCATAGCAGGGGATGGTGTGATGCGCGCATTTCGCGCCCATACTGAGGGGGTGTTTTTTGAAATTAAAGACAATGAAGGAGGAATACTGCGCGCAGACATGGGCGTGGCAGACGAAACGGCAGCCTTAAACAACCTCGCAGTTTGCTTACAAGCTTTGCCCATTCTATCAAATTGGCGACCTATTGATGAAGCGCATCAAAGGGGTTTTGGTTTTGAAATACTTGATAATCAAAGCGTTATAGCGATATATTCTGTTTTTTTTGAAACGCAAAAAGAACGTGATGAACGCCTTAAATTGCTGTATAATTATTTTAAACGGAACAAATTGCCGTGGCAAACGCAGGCGCACCCGCCGCGTTATCGTTGGCAAGTGGTTGGACGGAATAATGAAATGCTTCTCACAGCCCGTCATTACTTAAGCACGGCTCAACACGCTGCTGCCGCTTGGTTGGAAGCGAAACGAGCGATTATTGACGACAGTTTTGGCAAATTGGTGGCTATTAATGTCGGTGATAAATTTGGGATTGAATTGCAACGCTTTGTTAAGGACGAAAATGGTCAAATCATCAATGGTGAAAGCCTTATTTTGGCACAAGCGACTTTCGAAAAATTGGGCGAGCGTGATGGGGCTTTTAAAGCCATACAGTCATTGGTTAAGGTACTTGATGTGACAGATGCAATGACCCAATACTTTTGGGAAAACCAAACGACTAAGAAGTATGGTGCGGCGCGATTGGATACAGAAGAAGGCAAATTTAGTTTGAACTTGCTTACAGAAGACGGCAGCGAAGGTTTGTTTGGCGACCTTTTGTTTGATGATAAAAATGAAGCTTTGGCGGCAACTTTTGCGATTGAACGGACTATTACTGAGGGGGTGTCAAAGGTCGTTAATGTCGCAGAATTGAAGGATAATTACCACTTTTTTACGGATAATGGTGGTTGTATTCACAGTTTTAATGTTCAAAACGAGACAACGGTTTTAGCCAATTTCCAACCGTATTTATACAGCAAAGATGAGGCAAGAGCCAAACGGCGCGCTCTGGTAGCCGAAGTGCAGCATCATAAATTGGATATTGACCTAAAACATGTCATCAATCAGCGTTGGTTTGACATCATGGACGAGAGTTGCGATGAGCAAATTGTGCCGATACTGAGGGGGTATAAAATAGCGACAGATGCACAAGGTATTTTAGGACATTACAACGAATTTCAAGCAGAAATAAAGAGCGGGACACTTACACATGAAAGCATACAAACCGACAACGGCTATAAATTTCAATTCAATAATTGGGCAGAATCTCTTCTTTTTTTTAAAACAAAAGTAGAATCGGATGCAGCAGCAAAGGCTTTTACAGCATGGTTAGCAAAAAACTATGCAATGGATGATGCAACTCAAATCAAGCCTATCGAAGCAGAATGTGAGAATGCAACACCGTTTCCCAATGCCAATCGTTGGCGATTGAGTGATGCTGATAATCCTATTGCGCGTTACGTTGGGCGTGTTTTTGATGAGGGGAACAAAGCAAAAGCAGCTGTTTTCCTTGAAAAACTCATCGAACAATATACCTGTGGACAACCAACGTTTTCCATGATTTTTGAAAACACTGATAATTTTGACCGTGATATTTTAGGTCATTATTGGTTTATACTGCGTGATGGGGAACAACTGTATTGGCGCAGCCCGTCCCTTACGCCTTTTGGTTCTGCGAGCGAGGCGTTGACAGCTTTTAATGCCCAACATGTTGGCTTGTTGATGCAGGCACGCGACATACAGCATTATCGCATTCGCTCGCGTAAGGTCAAAGAACAAACCATTTTTTTCATCGAATTGCTGGGTTTAGACAGCAAACCGATGGCAGAATCTGTTGAAACTGCAACGGATACTGAGGGGGTCAATAATTTGATGGGTAATTTGCAAAAACATGCTTTGGCATATCCGATTGTGAAAAATGCCGACAATAGTTTTAGTTTTCAGTTGTTTGATGCGCAAAAACAAGCTGTTTTATGGCAAAGTTGCCCTCGTTTCAAGACACAAGAGGCAGCAAAAGCGGCATTCAGTTCTTTTTTAGATGTGTTGAAATACCGCTACAACTACCGCCTTGTGGCTTCTGATGATGCTTGTCGTTGGGCGATTGAACTCGTTGAGGTGCTGCTGGATGAAGTGACGAACCAACGCTACAAAGATACCGCAAACGAAGATACAAGCGACTGCGATTGGTTGACGGTTGAGTATTTTATTGATAACCTTTTGGACGCGGGTAAAGCGGCTTTTGTTCCGACTGTGGATTATTTGAATTGCTGCGGCTATGGTTTCAATCTGGCGCAAATGGACTATCGTTTGGCGCGTCATCCTTCGGCTTTTCATACCAAAACGGCGCGGGAACAACGGCGTGATGACTTGTGGCACGATGCCAAGTGTCGAAAAGAGGCGACTACTGAGGGGTCGGCAATTGCAAAAATAATAGAGGATATTGCAGCAGGGAAATATCAGCAACTTTTAGATAAATGTCAGTATGATGATGAAAGCCAAGAAGAAAAAGAAAACTTCAAACTACGCCGTCAAGAAGCTCTGCAAGAAGCCTTAAAAGCCATGCCAAATGAGCGCAGTTGGCTTGTTTTGACCGATGCACATGGTCAATTACAGCTTGGTATCACACGTGCCGATGGCTCGTTGATTATTGTTTTTGAAGAATGGACCGCCGAGACCGCCGACCTTATGAAGGCTGAAATCGCTCGATTGTATGAATACATCAATTTCAGTTCTCAAGTTATTGCCTTGCCCGATGGGACGTTTGGTTTTGAAATCAGAGAAAAAACAACGGATAAAACAGACACTTATATCAATGGTTTTGTTGATGGAAACTGTGATTCAATACCTGTTGCATTGCCTGTTTTCAAGGTTGTTTGGCGCAATATCAAGGCGTATAAATCGGTTGGTGAAGCGCAAGAGGCTGTTAATAAAGTGAATGATTTGCTCTTAGACAAAGCCCATTATGCGCGTACAAACGCCGCAGATGGCTCGCCAACGCTCGAAATTGTTGACCCATCAAAAATCATTGCACAGCATCCGCGTACCTATACAACGTCTCGCGAACGCGATGCGGCTTGGCAGCGTGTGCGTCAACACATACATACTGAGGGGATGCACTTAGTTGAGCATTTGCTGTTGCGCCCACGATACGGCGATGACGAACCAATAGGAAGTGAATCAGCCAACAAACGCCTTTTGCCGTCCTATCTCATTAGAAATGATGTTGTTGAAGAAACGTCTCAAACGGATATAGCGATTGAAAAGAATGTAGCGGTTCAACCGAATGTAGATACTCAAATGAATGTAACGTCTCAAACGAAAATAGAACCTGAACCTGAAACAGAGATTAAACACTTTGACCCGTCAAACGATGATATGCTCTTTGACGACTACATCATGGGTGCAGACCCGTATTCATTTTGGTTGACCGTAGTGCTACCGCATTGGTCAGAGCGATTTAGAGATTTGGATTTTAGAGACTTTTTTGAAGGCACACTGCGGCGTGAAGCACCTGCACATGTGGGTATGAACATCCTTTGGGTCAATCCAATACAGATGAAACAATTTGAGAAAGTGTGGCGGTCGTGGCTTGAAGTGGCAACCGACCCAACGCACTATTTATATGCCTGTCGCAAACAATGTTTGATAGAGGTTTTCAAAAACCTAAAAAGCGTAACACCCGAAGCGGGTTTGTTGGATTGCGATACAGGCGTTACGGGCAAATTGATAATATTGGACAAGACGACTTTGCGTTAGACAACAGCCATAAAACTTTCCAAAAGTTCAAACTTTTGGAAAGTTGTGCCTTAATTAAATGATTTACCATTCACCATTCAATTTTTAAAACCTTTTGGATATGAGCACGATATTAAAACAACCCATTCCGACTTTTGAAAGTGGTTACCCACTAATGGTAAAAGATTTGGACAATATGTTCAACTACTTGGACGAAGGTGAACGTCAATCGCGCATCTGTTTGTTGGGTGCAGGTATTTTTTATGGCTTAGAGGTAATGGTAGAAGTAAAGGAGAAAGAGATTGTTACCTTAAAAATCAGTGCAGGTGCAGGTGTGACCTCGCAGGGTTATCTGTATGGCAATAATAACGCCATTCAATTTAACAACAAAAAAAGCATAAGCAATTACTTTAAGCGATTTTTGACGAATACGGATAATTGGATGGTTGGTAATTCTGGAACTATTGCCTCGGATTCGACTGTTCAATTTACAGATGTTTTAGAATTAGACAATAGTAAAGAGAATACGGCTTTAACAACAACAGATTTAAAAGACCGTGTTGTCGTCATCGTTTTCCAACGTGAAAGTGAGCCGCGCAATGGCTGTACGATATGCAATAAAGGCACTAATGGGCAAGTCCATACACGTTTCCTTTTATTGAAAAAGGCGGAATGGGATGGGTTGAATCAATCCGCTTGCCAGAATATACAAGTCAAACAACTCGCCTCGAAATTGCCATATCTTCACCGATTTGGCTTGGTGGGAACATGTGCCAATGCTTTTAAGTTTGAAGGTTCGACGGGATTAAACACAAAATATCAGACCGTCGTTGCGTCTGCTTTAGACAGGGTAAAGCCAGCGTTGATGAACATGGTGGACACTTTTGCAACTATTTTTAAAAGAGAGAAAGAAAATGATGTAAGCATTATTACCAAAGGACTGGATAAAGTGAAGAATAATACAACTCAAAATCAATATGTTTATGATTTTACTAAGCACTTGATTCAGGCTTATACCGAGTTGGCAGAAAATCCAATATTTCAATCCATACCACAACTGCCACCCGAAACCTGTTTTCCTAAATACTTGTCTTTGGCACATTTGGATGGACAATTACAAGTGCAAACAGAAGGCGTACGGCTACCTTTTTTCTCCCCACCTTTTGAGGAAGCCAGCAAGACTTTTCAAGAAGCGACATTCCTTTATGAACGCATCATGGCCCTATTGAATCCAAACAATATGACGTTTGAAAGAGTCTCAACGCCGCAACAGGAAGCCTTAGACATTAAAATAACGCCTTCTCGTGTGG
>JAYTUR010000210.1:0-9123 GCA_043744475.1 Saprospiraceae bacterium
TGGGATTGGTCGAAAACGAATCCTGTGATTCATTTTTCTTTTGACAAAATAGCATATCAAGCTTTAGGATTAGAAGGTGCGATTTTACAAGAACTTAAATATAAAGCCGAAGAGCAGGGTGTAGCGTTAGTGGGCGAAGACATCAAATCTGCTTTCAATGAATTATTGGGAAAAGTATTCAAAAAGCACGGAAAAGTCGCTTTATTGATAGATGAATACGACAAACCCATCATTGATTTCCTTGAATTTCCACCTTACGAACAAGCGAAAAAGAATCAAGCGATTATGCGGCAGTTTTATTCCGTTTTGAAAAGTGCAGAACCTTATCTCGCTTTTTTCTTTGTCACAGGTGTTTCAAAGTTTTCAAAAGTGTCGATGTTTTCGGAATTAAATAATTTGAAGGATATTACATTGCATAAAAGCTATTCGACATTAACAGGCTATACGCAAAAAGAACTAGAATTTTATTTTGATGATTTTTTAATTTTAGCATCGGAAGAACTGAATTTAACGCGCTCGGAATTGTTAGAAAAAATGCGTTATTGGTACAACGGTTTCAGTTGGGACGGCATCAACAAGGTCTATAATCCATTCGGCACACTTAATTTTTTAGATGAAAAGACTTTTAGGAATTATTGGTTTTCAACGGGTTCGCCTAGGTTTTTGGTGCATCAAATGAAAAAGCATGTTCAATTTAATATTGAAAACTCAAGAGCAAATGGTTATACTTTAAATAAATACGATATTGACAATCTGGATTTAGTGCCACTTTGTTTCCAAACAGGCTATTTGACTATTAAGGAACTTGATCCTATGACGGATGATATGCTTTTAGATTATCCGAACAAAGAGGTGCGTGAAAGCATGTATCAATTTATCATTGATGACTTAGTGAATCCGTCCCATCGTATGAACACAGGGGCAACCATCAAAGATTTGAATCAAGCATTTTTAACGAATGACTTATCGAAAGCCAAAACAATCATCAATGCCTTATTAGCAGGGTTGCCTTACGAAACCTATAAAAATCAATCAGAAGGCTTTTATCATGGCTTGCTGCATTTGATTTTTAGTTATATCGGTATGTTTGTCGAAAGCGAGCCGCATTTGTCAATGGGACGTGCAGATGTCGTCGTTCAGACCCCTCAGTATATTTATATTTTTGAATTCAAATTCAATCAAACTGCCGAAGAAGCCCTTGCGCAAATTAAAGAAAAAGGGTATGCCGATAAATATCGGGCAGCAGAAAAGCCTATTTTTAGCATTGGCGTTAATTTCGATGAAGCTAAAAAACAAATAGATGGCTGGTTGGTTGAAACTTTATAAATTATGAAACAAATCATACAAGACCTAAAATCAGGAGAAACCCTCCTCGAAGATGTACCCGCGCCGATGATTCGACGTGGGTGCGTTCTTATTCGGACACACCGTTCGCTTGTTTCTTTGGGTACAGAACGGATGCTGGTTGAATTTGGCAAAGCCAATTTTATTGACAAAGCCCGTCAGCAACCTGAAAAAGTCAAACAAGTATTAGATAAAATCAAAACCGATGGTTTACAACCCACTTTAGAAGCTGTTTTTAGAAAACTTGGCGAACCATTGCCGTTGGGTTATTGCAATGCGGGGGAAATTGTTGGGGTAGGAGAGGGCGTTTCCGAATTTCAGATTGGCGACCGTGTGGTGTCCAATGGTCATCATGCCGAAGTGGTGTGTGTGGGAAAAAATTTAGTCGCCAAAATTCCCGATGGTGTCAGCTATGAAGATGCGTCATTTACGGTTATTGGTGCGATTGGTTTACAAGGTATTCGCCTTATCAATCCCACTTTTGGGGAAACGGTTGTCGTCACAGGTTTGGGTTTGATTGGTTTGATGGCAGGTCAAATATTAGTTGCCAATGGTTGCAATGTCATTGGTTTAGACTTTGACCCTTCAAAAGTTGAACTCGCTAAATCCTTCGGTATCAATGCTTTCAATGTAGGCGATGGCACAAATCCTGTAACTTTGGTAGAAAGTTTGACAAACGGCATCGGAGCCGATGCGGTACTCATTACCGCCTCTGCCAAAACAAATGAAGTCATCGAACAAGCTGCTAAAATGAGCCGCAAACGGGGTCGTATTGTCCTTGTCGGTGTAGTCGGTTTAGATATTCAACGGTCAGATTTTTTTGCCAAAGAATTGACGTTTCAAGTCTCTTGTTCTTATGGCCCAGGTCGTTATGACGAACATTATGAAGAACGGGGCAACGATTACCCGATTGGTTTTGTGCGTTGGACAGAAAAAAGAAATTTTGAAGCGATTTTAACGGCATTGTCAAATGGTCAAATCAATGTTCAACCTTTAATTACCGAAATCATTGATCTGCCGAATTACAATGCGATATACGGCAATATGTCGGGTTCAAAATCTATTGCATCTATTCTTAAGTATGATGTTTCTGACAAAAATGACCCCCTCAGTACAACCGTTCATTTAGCATCAGAAAGGTCTTTTTCAGGACAAAAAGGTGTATTGGGCATCATTGGTGCGGGCAATTTTACAGGCTCGACCATTGTACCCAATCTGACAAAACTAAAAGCATCCATAAAATACATCGCTTCTTCGAAAGGTTTGTCGGGTACTATTTTAGCAAAAAAGCATGGTATTACACATTCAACAACCAATTTTCGAGATATTTTAAGTGATTCGGAAGTAGATGCTGTTTTGATAACAACCCGACATGGCGCACACGCATCTCAAGTTATTGAAGCGCTCAATGCAGGAAAACACGTTTTCGTAGAAAAACCTTTAGCCTTAACTTTTGATGAATTAGATGCTGTTGATGCCGCTTATCAAAAAGCGGATAAAACATTGACAGTCGGTTTTAACCGCCGTTTTTCTCCTTTTATTATTGATGCAAAAAAACAAATCGGCAGTTCAAATGCGCCGATAAATGTCATAGCCACTATGAATGCGGGTTTTATTCCGCCTGAAGTATGGATACACGATATGCAAAGTGGTGGCGGTCGCATCATGGGCGAAGCTTGCCATTTTATTGATTTGATAACTTATTTGACGGGTTCACTTGTGGAATCGGTCGTGATGAATGCTTTGGGACCCAATGCCGCAGAAAATACGGACAATGCCTCGATTCTTTTGCGCTATAAAAATGGTTCGACAGGTGTCATCAATTATTTTTCAAATGGTTCAAAAGCCTACTCGAAAGAACGTATTGAAATTTACAGCCAAAATCGCACGATTGTTATTGATAATTTCCGCAAATCGCAATATTTTGGTTTCAAATCATCGGGCATGAAAAAGACGCAAGACAAAGGGCATTTTGAGCAATTCCGTCTTTTTGTTGAAAATCTTAAAAATGGTGGTGCGGCGACTATTCCTTATGAAGAAGTTATGAATACATCTCGCGCCACTATTGGGGCAGTTGTTTCTTTGAGAGAAGGACGGTGGGTGACAGTTTAATTTACACTAATGGATAATGGATAGCGGAAAATGGATAATATAAACCATTCCGATAGCTGTGAGTGAAAAAAATTTAAAAATTCATACATCGGCATATTGATTTAGGCAAACCATTTTCAAAAGAGTATAAAATCAAAAGCGTTGCACGTAGAAACTGAAGGGTTTTTAAGCCCCTCAGTAAAATCCAAAAATTAGTATCAACCAGTGATTGATAAAATACAACTTTACTATAACACCCTCAAGTACCTACGGCGGAAGCAGATAGCTTACCGCTTTTTCTATTTTGTGCGTAATAGGTGGCGAAAAGCAATAGGGTTTTCTTATAGCATTCAAGACGTTCGGGAAACTTTAAAAGTTTCCCGAACGTGGCGTTTGTTGAGCATTCCGGCTCCAACATCCTACACACCCAAAAACACCTTTACCTTTCTCAATAAAACCCAACAATTCGACAATAATATTGATTGGGAATTTGCATATTATGGCAAATTATGGACATACAATCTCACTTATTTCGATTTTTTAAATCAAAGCTCTAACGTTATTGCGCAAGAGAACGAACCCGTCATTGCGAGGAGTTGCGAGGAACGAAGCAAAGCAATTCAAGCAATCCTAAATGATTTTATCCAAAAACAGCCCCATTTAAAAAATGCCAATGAGCCGTTTCCAATATCGCTGCGCGGCATCAATTGGATAAAATATTTTATCAATAATAACATCCAAAACCCCGATTATGACCGTTCATTGTTTCATCAATATCAAATCTTAGTGGACAATATTGAGTATCATTTATTGGGCAACCATTTGTTGGAAAATGGTTTTTCAATGCTGTTTGGAGGCATTTATTTTCAAAATGCAACGTTTTTTAATTTAGGAAATAAAATACTAACAGAGGAATTAAAAGAGCAAATATTGTCAGATGGTGCACATTTTGAGTTGTGTCCGATGTATCACAAAATCATGCTTTTCAGAGTTTTGGATTGTTATAATTTGTTGATAAACAACACCAAAGACATAATATTTCCTCAAAATAAGAAAAACGCCCCCCCCTCAGTATTAAATGAAAAAGTAATTAATTTAACACAATTGTTACATGATAAAGCCGTTTTAATGTTGGGTTGGTTAGAAACAATGACTTATAAAGATGGGTCAACACCGCATTTTGGAGATTCAACAGATGGCATCGCACCGACTTCTTGGGAACTGTTTGATTATGCCCAACGGCTGAATATTTCCTTTGAAAAGAGACCCCTCAGTACATCGGGCTTCCGTCAATTAAAAAGCGATAATTTTGAACTAACCGCCAAAGTGGGTGCTATCGGACCCGATTATATTCCCGGACATGCGCACGCCGATAGTTTAAGTTTTGAATTGCGAAACTCAAACAAACCGTTTCTCGTAGATATGGGCATTTCTACTTATGAAACAAATGAACGTAGGCAGCGTGAACGCTCTACATCGAGTCATAATACTGTTGAGATAAATGGACAAAATTCATCAGAAGTTTGGGGCAGTTTTCGCGTAGGCAATCGGGCAAAAACGACACTTTTAAAGGATACTTCTACCGAACTATTGGCAGTGCATGATGGGTGTAATAAAAAAGGTTATAAACATGAACGGCACTTTATTTTAGCCGATAATATTCTTGAAATTATAGATAAAACCGATGAAAAAGCCGAATCTAAGGCGTTTTGGCATTTTCATCCTGATGTACAAGTGACAACGAGCGATAACACCGTACAGCTTAGTGGCGGAGAAATTATTTTTTTTATGACCGAAAAATATAATTTGTTAATAAAAAATATAGAACTTGCAGACTATCATTATCCAACAGGTTATAATACTTTTTTGAAAGCTACCAAAATCATAATTACATTTAATGGTACACTAAAAACACAAATTAAGAAAGCATGAAAATTTTATTTTTGACCGACAATTTCCCACCAGAAGTAAATGCTCCTGCTACTCGTACTTTCGAGCATTGTCGTGAGTGGGTTAAGCAAGGTGCTGAAGTAACCGTATTGACTTGTTTCCCAAACTATCCAACAGGTAAAGCCTTTCCAGGCTATAAAAACCAATTGTATAAAGTCGAATACATAGAAGGCATAAAAGTTGTACGTTTGTGGTCATTTATGACCGCCAATCAAGGCTTTTTCAAACGCGTTTTGGATTATATCAGCTTTGCTTTTATGGCGTTTTGGGCAGGATTGTTCAAAAAAACGGATGTTATAGTCGCCACCTCTCCGCAGTTTTTTACTGCTGTTGCTGGAGGTGTATTAGGTCTTTTCAAGCGTACTCCTTGGATTTTTGAAGTGCGGGATTTGTGGCCCGAAAGTATTCGTGCTGTCGAAGCCATGCAGACACAGCGCATTTTGGATTGGCTTGAAAAATTGGAATTGCTGCTTTATCGTAAAGCCACAGGCATAGTGGTTGTAACGGATGCTTTTAAAGACAATCTAGTTCGTCGCGGGATTAAAGCGGGAAAAATCGAAGTCATCAAAAATGGGGTGATGCTCGATGTGTATAAACCGCAACCTAAAAATCAAGCCCTGCTTGAAAAACATGGTTTGACAGATAAATTTGTTGTCGCTTACATGGGTACACATGGCATGGCGCATAAATTGGACTTTCTTATTGAGTCTGCAACACATATTAAAGACCCCTCAGTACAACTCGTTTTTATTGGCGATGGTGCAGAAAAAGCAAATTTGCTTCGCTTAATCGAAGAACTAAAGCCCCAAAATGTGACGATGATTGATTCGGTCACTAAGGCAGAAATGGTGGACTATATCAGCATAACAGACCTTGCCCTCGTGAATTTAAAGAAATCGGATACATTTAAAACGGTCATTCCTTCCAAAATTTTTGAAAATGCGGCGATGCAAAAACCGATTTTATTGGGTGTCGAAGGCGAGTCAAAAGGCATCGTTGACTATTATCAAGCAGGTTTATGTTTTGAACCTGAAAATGAAGCCGATTTTTTTGAGAAACTAATGACTTTAAAATCAAATGCGGACTTTTATACCGATTGTCAAGAAGGTTGTACCAAATTGGCTATGGATTTTGACCGTATTCGTTTGGCGCACAAATTTTTTAATTTGATGTGTCGTATGACTGGACATGACATTGAAATTCCAATAAAGATAGAAAAGCAAAAAAGAGAGGTGGAAGTCGTTTAAGTATTTTCAACCTTTTTCCGAAAATAAAAAAAGCCATTCCGACAACTCGGAATGGCTTTTTTTATTTTTCAAGGCGTATTAAACGCTCGAATCACCGCCGCCGCTTTTCTATTTTGCAACAATGCCGCTACTCTGATGACGGCAGGCAGAAGACTACTACCTAAATTTGTAAACCACAAATTTTCTGTTGAGACTTGCTTATCGAGATTTGAAATTTGCTGAATCAGCGAGTCATTTTCCAATCCATACAACGAGGTTGTGATGTGCCACGCGCGATTTCGGAATTGTTCGAGACTAAAACGCGCCAATTCTTCGTCTTTTTTTCCTGCCAACCAATCCATGGTTTTCATCATCACAGAGGATTCTCCCAGTGCTTTTTGTATTTCATCTATCAAATCAGACAACAGTGTATTGATTTCATTGAAATCCCGTTGAATCGCCGATATGGGTTGTCCTGCTGCAACTTGTGCTGTTGCAATACCCAAATCCAAACTAATGTGTGTATTCATCCCTGCCAACAAATGTTGAAGCAAAAACAAAGTAGGGTTTTTCGACGCTTCAAATGTGATTTTCCATGAAGAAGTCATGGGTTGCCCCTTGCTATATGCTTGCAAAGCTTCTAAATACCGATTGGCGAACACCACGTCTAAGCGTTCCATACGTGCGCCATCGTCAAAACGCCCCACAGCAATTCCTTTTTCAACGTGTAAAGTCACCTTGCGATACAAGGCGGCAAATAGCCCTAATTTATTGTTTTCGTTGATATATCGTTCGATGATGATGTCTAATTCAGCGACGACTTCTCTAATATTGCTTGCAGGTATTGCCATTGGTTTAAATTTATTGTGATACACCCCTCAGTAAAAGCCCTTTTTTTAGCTAAAAATGATGTGTCATGGGTGTAAAAATACTTTCTATTGGTTACAAAGCTAATTGTTTTACCTTTTTATTGCTATTTTTAGCTGACAAATGACACCATTGATTGTCTCAAAAGGGTAGCATCAATTTCTAACTTAGGTATCATTTGGCATTGGGTGCAGATTTAGGAAATTTTAAAAATTTCCTAAATCTAAATACACTTAGCACCGAATATTATTTTGGCTTTAAAAATACCGTCGTCGTTTAAAATCAAATTCAAAATGAAAAAACTACTGAACAACATCTTCTTTCTATTTATCTTTTTCGCCATAACGTCAAAAGCCCAAACAATAGACCCTTCCATTTTACAAAAGCCTTGGAAAGCATTTTGGATAACCGTTCCCGATGAACCCGCAAATGGTTATGGCGTGTATCTTTTCCGAAAGACGATTGACTTGACTGCAAAACCAACGGCTTATGTCATTCATGTGTCTGCCGATAATCGGTACAAATTATTTGTCAATAACAAGCTCGTTTCGCTCGGTCCAGCGAGAGGTGACATCAATCATTGGCATTTTGAAACGGTGGATATTGCACTGTATTTGACATCAGGAAAAAACATCATCGCTGCACAAGTTTGGAATGAAGCAGAGTTCAGACCCGAAGCCCAAATCACTTGGCAAACAGGTTTTATCATGCAAGGTGCGACAGAGAAGGAGGGTGCTGTTAACAGCAATAATACTTGGAAATGTATGCGAGATGACAGTTATGCACCCATAAAAGTGAAAATATCCGCTTATTATGTCGCTGGTCCTGGCGAATTAATTGACATGAATAAGCATCCCAAAAAATGGCAATTGCTTGATTTTAAAGACGATAATTGGCAGAATGCCAAAACAATTGCCAATGGTTTGCCGCAACAAATCTTAGGCGGTTATGGTACGGTAAGTGGTTGGCTGCTGACACCTTCGACGATTCCGCAAAGTGAATTAAAATACGAGCGATTTGTAAAGGTTTTAAAAGCGGAAGGCATAGAGATACCCAAAGGTTTTCCGACAACAAAAATGCCGATAACGATTCCGCCCAATACAACAGCTACGATTGTTTTAGACCAAACCTATTTGACCAATGCTTATCCCACAATAACGTTTAGTGGAGGTAAAAATGGGACGATTTCATTGACTTATGAAGAGGCTTTGTACACAAAATACCCCGCAAAAGGCAATCGAAATGAAACCGAAGGAAAGATTTTTTTAGGACGAAAAGACAGTTTGTTGTCTGATGGTACGAATGGGCAGCAGTTTACCTCCTTGGCGTATCGGACGTATCGTTTTGTTCAATTAAGCATAAAAACACAAGCAGAACCCCTTGTTTTGGACGATATTTATGGCACTTTTACAGGTTATCCGTTTCAGTTTAATGCAAAACTGACCTCAAACAGTGCGGAAATGGATAAAATGCTCGATATCGGATGGCGCACCGCCAGACTTTGTGCCGTCGAAACTTATATGGATTGTCCTTATTACGAGCAACTGCAATACATTGGCGATGGGCGTATTCAAGCCCTCGTGTCTCTGTACAATAGTGGTGATGATAGATTGGTCAAAAATGCGCTGACTTTGATGGACAATTC
>JAYTUR010000211.1:0-2359 GCA_043744475.1 Saprospiraceae bacterium
AGATTTTTTACTCGTACGTCTTTCGAGCAAAGCGAGAAACAGTGCGTGATAGTATTATTGTATTATCTCCGAACTCACGTTAATTTAAATACATCTTAACAAAAAACCATACCAAACAAAAAGCTCCTGAAAAGAAATCATCTTATCAAGAGCTTTTTGTGAAAAAACATCAAAATACTGAGGGGGTAAAATCCTTAGAAGAACTTAGAGCGATTGTCTTCGATGCTTACTTTCTTTTTCAAACTCCGAATAAGAGCACCTCGCACGATAGTTTTTTGATTGGCAACCAATTGTTGACGCAAAACAGTTTTGTCAACAGGAGAATTAGCCACAGGTTCTTTTTTAGTGACTTTCAAGACAAAAACAGCACTTTCGCCTACAATTGCAGATGAAATTGACCCCAAAGCAGTTGTGAATGCCGCGCCAATCACCTTTGGCTCACTTCCCAAATTAGGAATAAAAGTCGCATTGAATGTAACACCATTGGCATATTCCACTTGTGAACTATATTGTCCTGCCAAAGCATTCAAATCACTCACTGAACCTATTTTAACTTTTAAAGCTTCGCCTTTTTTGCGATTTTTGACAAGAGGTAATACTTGTTCTTTCATCGCAGCAACTGTTGCAAGTCCTTTTGGCACAACCGTTTTTAGGGCTGCAATGATATATTGACTCACAAACGGCTCACCTTGTTGTTGCATCGCAAAAGTTTGTTTGCTGCGCTCACCCGCCTTAGCTTCGTAAGCCCAACGAATCAATGGACGTACACCTGTTGCTTGAGCGAATGAACCTAATTGCAGGTCATTGGCTTTGAAATTAGGTGTGACTTGAACTTGAAGACCTTTCTTAGTCGCATTTTGCTTCAATTCTTCTAAGTTCTTACTACTCAACAATAAATCGTCGGCAGCAGCAGCAGCAGCACGGTCGGTGGTTTGGCTTGGTACAATCGGTTGACGGATATATGCCAACTTAACGCGCGTTTCGCCTTTACCTTGTTTCACACCCGTCACTTGGACGATGTGGATGCCAAAACGTGTTTGAATCGTATAAACTTTGCCAGGAACAGCTTTATAGAAAATTAAATCATTGTATTCTGGCACCATACGACCATTGGGTGTGTAGCCATAGTCACCGCCTTTTTTGTTAGAACCTGGGTCATCGTTGAATTTAAGATTCAATGAATCCCATCTTGCGATATTACCTTCCAAAATCGTTTTGATACTATCTGCCGTTTTTTGAGCCGCTGCGAAAGTACCGTATTTCTCTAAACTGAACAAAAAGTGACGATTGCTTACTGAATCGGGACCTGTACGACGGTCAATGACTTTAGCCAACCAATAGGCTTTCGCATCAACATAAGGGCCAAAAACAGAGCCGATAGAAGCTAAAAAAGCAGAGTCTTTAGCCGCACCACTTAATGCTTCTTTATTCTGATATTGATTAGGGTAAGCACCATTATTAGCAACTGCAAAAGCAGAATCTTTGACCGTTGTACGGAAACCTTCTTTCAACGCAGCAATTTTATCATGCAATAAAGTTGAATCTGCAACCGTCGGAACGACATCAAAAGACACATATTCAATCGTACGTGCTTCTTCGTCAGATGTATAACGGCTGCTATTTTCAGTTAAATAGGCTTGGATATCGCTGTCTGTAACGGTTACTTCCTTATCGTCAATACGGTCAAAAGGCACTTTTACATATCCAAAATCAACAGGTTCTGTCAAATCTTTGTAGCCTTCCTCCACCAACCAAGTCGGTGTATAGATGCCTTTAGCCATCAAATCAGTCAGCTTACCTTGCAAGGCTTCTTTAATGACCTGATTTTCGATTTCAGCCCATGATGCTTTACCTTGTGGCGGCATTGTGTTGTTCTGAATCGCTTGTTTGATTTGCATCAATTGTTGTCCATCAACTTGACCTGTTTGTGGGTCGCCAACATACTGAGCAACTACTTGACTCATATTTTGACCAAACTCGAGGTCGAGTAACTCGTCTTTGCAAACACCCAAACCCGTAGCTTTCGCTTCTTTGGTAATGATCGCATCTTCAACAAATGTGTTGAAAATATTATTGCGGATATTCAAATCGCTGCCACGACTGCCATAAAGGATTTCCGACTTGCGGTCGAGGTCGCGAATATCCATTTCTTTACCAGCGACTTTTGCCACGGTACTTGTATTATTTAATTGCCCCCAACTGCGGTTGGAGTCCTGCGTTATCAACATACCGATGAAGGCAACAATTGCCAACACCATTAAAGTCAATACCAAAGCCGATTTTTCACGAATTTTCTGAATCAGAGCCATTTCTCGGTTAGTCTATTTTATTTTATTCAAGGAAATTGAGATGTATAATA
>JAYTUR010000212.1:0-2354 GCA_043744475.1 Saprospiraceae bacterium
TGCGTCAATGGCTCGAACCGCAAAACATTGGTACAGTTTGCAAAATAAGTACGCCACAAATGATTGGCGGTCAGCAAATTATGTTTTTAAAAAACCAAAAAGCAAATCCCTTTTTTCGCTCTCTGACGATACGCAAACGACCCCCCCCGTATTATCCGCTTCTGCGAGTTGGTTGGCATTAGATGCCATGAAAGAAGTCGAACGTCCCGATGGTGAAGGCAATTGGGAATTATTTCAGTCATCAAAAACCGTTGCTTGGAAAACGGGAACGAGTTTCGGTTTCCGCGATGCGTGGGCAGTCGGTTTGACCCCTCAGTATGCCGTAGGTGTTTGGGTCGGCAATGCCGATGGCGAAGGTCGTCCGGGATTGATTGGTGTTGAAAAAGCTGCACCCATTCTTTTTGATGTTTTTAATGCCTTGCCCACAAAAAGTGAATGGTTTGAGCAACCTTATGACGATATGATGAAAATTGAAGTTTGCCGTCAAAGTGGTTATCGAGCCACAGATTTATGCGAAAAAGATACGGTTTGGGCAACAAAAACAGGCATTAAGGTCAAATCCTGCGCCTTTCATCAATTGATTCATTTGGATAAAACACAAAAATTTCAAGTCACAGGTGAATGTGAAGACCCACAAAACATGGTGCATCGTGCGTGGTTTTTGTTGCCTCCTTTGGAGGAATTTTACTTCAAACCCAGACATCCGAATTACCAACCACCCCCTCAGTATCGCGCTGATTGTCGGACGGTTTCAAGTAAAATCAATCCGATGCAATTGATTTATCCTAAATCCGTCACTAAAATATATGTGCCAATAGATTTTGATGGCAAACCCAGTGCAACCATTTTCCGAGTGGCACACCGCGAAGCCGACGCTCAAATCTATTGGCATTTGGACAATGAATTTGTAATGACCACAAAAACGTTTCATCAAATCGCTTTACAACCGAGTATTGGCAAACATCGCTTAACTTTGGTGGATGCTAATGGCAATCGTTTGGAACAAGTTTTTGAAATTATGGCAAAATGATAATGGATAATTGATAGTGAAAAATGGATATTAAAAAAGGGAAAGTATATCGCGCACAGACGCTTGAAGAAGAGAAAATGAATGTGTTGACTCACGGCTTGGGCATTGTATTTACCCTCATCGCTATGCCGTTTTTGATAAAACACGCATGGGATTATGGTGCAAATTACGGTGTTTGGACGGTCTGTATATTTGGCGGCGGTATGTTGGCAACTTATTCATCGTCAACGCTTTATCATGCCGTTCAACAACCGAGAAAGAAAAATATTCTGCACATCTGCGACCACATCTGCATTTTCCTTTTGATTGGCGGTACTTACACGCCCATCATTTTCAGATACATACCTTTCGATGACGCTTTGTTTTTTATGACAACGATGTGGAGCATCATCGCCTTAGGCATCGTATTCAAATTGTTTTTTACTGGAAAATTGGAATGGCTGTCTATATCACTTTATGTTTTCTTAGGTTGGATGTTGGTGTTTGTCGCCAAACCGATTGCTAAAACCATGCCTTTTGAAGTCTTTATGTGGATACTTTACGGCAGTTTTTCCTACATGATTGGTATTATTTTCTACAAATGGCGCAGCCGAAAATACACCCACGCCGTTTGGCATTGTTTAACTTTATTGGGTACAATGGCGCATTTTGTGGCGGTTTATAAGGGGTTTAGTCATTAAAAAGCCTCATTTTCTGAGCAAAAATGAGGCTTTTTAATGAGGGGGGGATTTTTATAAAAAACTATCAACCGACCTTCGTTTTCTCTGATTTGAATAATGTTGCTAACAAAACCACACCCCAAACAACATCAATAATATTCCATAAATCCCTACCCAATGCCACCTTAAAAAAAGGATTGATTAAGGCAGCCGAAGCCAACCAAAAATAGAAAAAGCCTTCGTTCCCTTGTTCTTTTTCTTGAAAGGCTAAAATACCGAAGCCTATCATGCCCAAAAAGCGGACAAGTTGATAGTATCCGTAAGGCATATTTGCCAAACAGCTGAATAAGAGTAAGGCTAAGGTTATTTTTATTGGGTTTTGCATGGTTGTTAACTATTTTTTGACATAGTAATATGGTATCTATCATAAAATATTCATTTAGAATTATTTCTTGCAAAGTTTTGAAATTAAATTCTATGTGAATTTTTAGTCTTAATTTTATCGATATTTGTATTGATTTTATCTCTATTCTTGTCCCAGTTGAAATATGTTTCTTTGTCCTTTATTTTCATCCAAACATTTGTGAGATAATCACAAAAACACTCAATTCGTATTATCCTTTCTCTAATTCCAGCACTATTTTGGATTTTCTTTCTATAAGTTT
>JAYTUR010000213.1:0-9063 GCA_043744475.1 Saprospiraceae bacterium
AAATGACATTAAAAATGACAAACAA
This sequence comes from Saprospiraceae bacterium, assembly GCA_043744475.1. Lineage (GTDB taxonomy): Bacteria > Bacteroidota > Bacteroidia > Chitinophagales > Saprospiraceae > JAAFJT01. The sequence continues at coordinate 26 of JAYTUR010000213.1, forward strand.
GTGATAATGAATTTTTTTAAACACCCAGATCTGGGATTCTATAACTAATCAACGCTCGAATGTATAAAGTTCCCCGAACATGGTGTCCGCTACAATATCAAATTTTGTCTAAAAAAAATTCTCGTTCTCTTCTGAGCGCTCCCCTCAGTATGCGAGCCACTTTCCTTATCAGAAATTTTCTTCTTTGTTTGTTTTTAAACGCTCAATTTCATACAGATATAAAGACCTAAAGATACAAAAGCCGTCGAGGTTTAAAACTTCGACGACTTTTTAAACATAAATAAGCAAAGAAATCTTTATTTATTTATATCTTTATATGAAGATATCTTTATAAAAATCATTTTTAGCATAGTTAAAACGTTTTGCCAGCACCGAAGCGTTTAAGAACAAGCGAAATTTCTTATTTTAACCCATAATGAACAAATAAAAGCCTCAAAGCACTAACTTTGCTTCACCAAACAAAGAGAGGCTTAAAATCAAAAAGAAAGAGCATAAAAAATAATATAAAGAGATAAAGACATAAATATATCTTTATCTCTTTACGAATTTCGCGATTGTTTGTGCATATCAATCGCTTCCATAATCAAATCCGTCACGGTTATACCCAATTCAGTGGCGTATATTTTGAGTTCTTTGCGAAATTCAGCAGTTGCATTAAAATTGATAAGCACCGTTCGAGTCGTATCTTCCTTAGTCAGATTATGACTACTCTGCATGAGGCTGGGTGGTGCGCCTTTAGTGTCAAGGCGTGGTGGAATCCCTTTATTATCGGGCTTTGCTATTTTTGCCATTTTTTTAATTGTTTAATTTTGAATGTCTGAAATACGGTTCACAATGGATTGAATGAGTTCATCAACGCTTTCGTTGATGCTTTTAAAGGCTGTTTCGTTCGCCGCTTTACCGATGTCGTGCGCCTGCCCAATCGAGGTTTTCTCGGGCAAAGTTCCCAACACAAAATACCCACCCTCAGTAATATAGCGTTTTGCGCCGTTGATTTCGTTCGCACTTGCGCCAACGCGAGAAAGCACAATGCCTATTTTATCGGCAGGAATGCCTTTACTCACAAATTCATGCGCTAATCGAATAGTTGGACGTAAATCATCGAGCGTCACGCCTGTGGGCACAATGACAAAGTCGCTACGCAAAGCAATGTCAAGCGTCATACGTGTGGCATGAGGCGCACCATCAAAAACAATCAAATCGTAGTTTTTACCTTGTTTTATCGCCTCATTCATGCTGTTAAACTGCTCAACAGATACCAAAGGTGTTATATCACGGCTCATGCGTGTCCGATTCCATTCCGAAACAGTGCCTTGTGACAAGTCCATGTCCGCAATTTTAACCGCATATTCATTGCGTGCATATTCAACGGCTAATAACCGCGATAGGGTGGATTTGCCCACGCCCCCTTTTTGAGAAACAATACCAATTACAAGTGCCATAATTAGGTTTTTAATAATTTTTGGCAAATGTAAAACATCTTTATACAAAGATGTAAAGATTTAAAGATAGAATTTTAAACGGATGACGAAGTTTAAAACTTCGTCATCCGTACCATTAAACCGCCGCCCCCCATAGTTTAAATAAAAACAAACAAATTAAAGAATAGCTTTTTTAAAAGCACTTAATTCTTTTTAAGTGTTTTAAGTTATTTTTATTTTCTTATTTAAAGGCTTGCTTAGCAATTGACAATCAATAAGTTATGAATTTTAAACCGTAGAAAAATATCATCTAAACCGTAGAAAAATATCATTTAAACCGTAGAAAAATATCGCTAAACCGTAGAAAAATATCTAAACCGTAGAAATACATCAAACCTAAAAGAAATGCTAAGCAGTAGGAATACATCAAACCGTAGAGATACTGATACCCCTCAGTATAAACGGGAATAGTTGGTTAACGAACCCTGAAATCAATAAAAATGGATATAAAATCTGTCTTAATTAATGACTGAATTTAGAAAACCGTAGAAAAATATCAAATTGATATTTTAAAATCTGTTTTTTTGTAAGAGAATGACACAGGTTCAGGAAATTTTCAAAATTTTCTAAACTTTAAACTGTCCTATGATGAATTCAAAACCGTAGAAAAATATCAAAAACCAGAAACATAAAATCATACCGTAGAAAGTTAATTTTGAAACTTATTACGGTTTTAATATTTATTGCTAACTTTGAGGAATCGTTATCAAAATCGTTAAACATCACCTATATTATAGTACATGGCAATTGTCAAATCCAATAAGCTGATAGAAACCAGCTACAAGTTAGGATCGCGGGAACAGTTTTTTGTTCTGTTTCTGCTATCAAAAATATCGCAACACGATACAGAATTTCGTCAATACAAGGTTCATCACAAGGATATTGCGCGCATCATGAATTTCGACGGGCGGCGGCGTGTGGCGAATAAAGAGGACATCTTCAAAATGATGAACAACCTCAACACGCAGCCCATTCGTTTTTCGGAAGGCGACGAAGATGTTCAAGCCGTTTGGATTACGTCATTGCGTTACAATCGCAAGTCAGGTGAATACACTTTTACGTTTAGTTTGGAGCTAAAACCGTTTTTATTGCAGCTTAAAGAGCATTTTACACTGTTTAATATCAGCAATGTTGTTTATTTGAGTGGACACAGCACGCGCATGTATGAAGTGCTAAAAAGACATCAATACAAACGTGAACCTGTTGTTTTGAGCATCATTGACTTGAAATTTTGGTTGCGTATTGAGAATAAATACCCCGAATACTATGAATTTAAACGATGGGTTTTGGAGCCAGCCCGACAGGAACTGGAGCAATACACCGACATTCGGTTTACCTACGCAGAAGCTGAAAAAGAGGGCAAAAAGATACTCAGCCTTGAATTTACAATCTTTGAAAATGAACCAAAAGAGCAGCCGACTTCTCTCAATTTACTCTCAAATATAGATGAGCGGTTGGGATTATCAACGCCGATGACTCCAAAATTGTTTGATAATGACCCCTCATTAAAACGGGATACAAGTGGAGTGGGGTCAGCAAAAAAGGCAAAATTGGACACTTTGACACCCGTTCAACGCAAAGCGTATGAGTTTTTGACCGAAAAAGGTGTCAATGCTACTTTTGTTTTGGACACAATATTTACACATCAAAAAGTAAATTATGAACCGCTAAAAGGTTTTGAGGACTTGTTTTTTCAAGCGATGTGGTCATTTTTTGATGCCAAGAGCCAATCTAAACAAAAAGCAGGGGCGTTTGTCAATTGGTTCAAAAGTGGCAAACTGACTGAAGATGGGCTTCATGCGCGATTTCTCGAAAGCGTATTAGAGCGACGCAAAACGATGAAAAACAGCGATTTAGAAGAACGGTTTGCGATGGCGCGCAACTTAAAGCCGACTGAAAATGGAAAATCTAAGGTCATAAATCAGCCACAATCGTCTCAAAACCTTGAATTGTTTACACATACTGAGGGGGTCAAAATTGTATCGCCAGACAATGGCGCAAAGAAAGATTTTGCGCTCATGAATGAGACGATGAATCGGATTTTGAAAAAACAATCCACGCCTTCGCCGACCTTTGATTTTGAAGATTTTAAGAAAGAACACTCCGAAGAATATCAAGCTGCCCTCGACAAAGCGAAAGACGACTATATGAAATTTTATGCTGAAATGGGCAATCAAAAACTTGATTTGGAAAAATATAGTGAAAGTATTGAGCATCGCGCCAAAGAATATTGTCGGGATTGGTTGAAAGAAATCCAAGGCGAAATGAAAGGGTAAAATTATCTTTACCTCTTTATATCTTTACATTAAGTATTTTAAAAAAATACTTAATAGTTTGAAGGTCAATTATTTATAAAATAAATTTAAAGCTATGGAACAAAATAATAAAATCATACTTTTTGAAAGTAAACGAATACGACGGACTGAATTTGAAGGTAAAATTTATTTCGCCGTTGTTGATGTCATTGAGGTTTTGACGGATTCAGACAAACCACGTGACTATTGGTATCGCCTTAAAAAAAGAGAATTGGATGGTGGTGGCATTGAACTGTCGACATTTTGTCGACACTTTAAAATAGAAGCCACAGATGGCAGAATGCGTCAAACTGAATGTGCTGATATTGAGGGGCTGCTCCGTATTATTCAATCTATTCCTTCTCCAAAAGTGGAGCCATTTAAGCGATGGTTAGCGCAAATCGGCGCAGAGCGCATTGAAGAAATTGAAAATCCCGAATTGGGCATACAGCGTATCAGAGAGTTGTACCTTGCCAAAGGTTATGCCGAAGAATGGGTCAATACACGCATCAAAAGCATAGATATTCGCAAACAATTGACTGAAGAGTGGCAACAAAGGGGCGTGAAAGAAGGGCAGGAGTACGCCATTTTGACCGCCGAAATTGCCAAAGCCACTTTTGGATTGTCGCCAAATGAACACGCAAAATATAAAGGTTTGGAAAAACAGAATTTACGCGACCACATGACGAACCTTGAATTGATTTTTACGATGTTGGGCGAAGAAATGACCCGTGGCATTGCCGTTGATACCGATGCAAAAGGTTTTCCAGAAAACCATGAAGCGGCAGTAAAAGGTGGGACGATTGCAGGCAATGCGCGTAAAAATGTAGAGAAAGATAGTGGGAAACCCGTTGTGTCGGCTGAAAATTTCTTGGCGTTGAAGTCTGATGAAAAGTTGAAAGAATTAGAGTGAAAAGTTTAAAAAATAAAAAAAAGTCAGCTTTTGTGGTTTTAGCAAAGACTGACTTTAATGTCGAGTAATAAGAAAGCTGCCTTGCGACCGTACCCAAATACGATACGGTTGAGATTAGATATACTTTACCCAACATTATTGAATGGGAATGCCCCCCTCAGTATAAATGTCGTTTTTTAACTAAATCATTTAAAATCAATAATTTATGAAATTAAATATAACCGTTAATAACAAACCCACCAGTGTCGAGGTGGACCCCAATATGCCTTTATTGTGGGTCATTCGCGACGAGGTTAAATTGAAAGGAACGAAATTTGGCTGCGGACGAGCCTTGTGTGGGGCATGTTCGATGCACGTTGATGGCGATTTGGTGCGCTCATGTTCCTATCCCGCACAGCTGGCGGAAGGCAAAAAGATAACCACTATTGAGGGTTTATCGCCTGATGAAGACCATTTGCACCCCGTCCAACAGGCGTGGATGGATATTCAAGTGCCACAATGTGGCTATTGTCAGCCCGGATTTATGATGGCTGCCGCCAAATTGTTGGAAGAAAAACCGAACCCGACGGAAGACGATATTAGGAACAATATCAGCAATATTTGTCGTTGCGGCACACATCCACGCATTATAAAAGCCATTCAAAAAGCGGCTATTTTAAAACAAAATCAAAAATCGAAATAATATGTCAACGGATAATAATACACCTAAAAAGAAATTTTCAAGACGGAAATTTCTCACCCGTACAGGTATCGGTTTGGCGGGTACAATGGCTTTACTATACTTCGGACGGTCACCGATTCGGCGTCATATCAGTGGTTTTGTGTCTGAAATGGACTTGCCTTCGGGCATCACAAATTTCGACACCGATATGTGGTTTGAGGTCAATTCCGACAATACCATCACACTGAAATCCGCAAAAGTAGAAATGGGGCAGGGCATTTTTACAGGTTTGGCGATGCTCGCTGCGGAAGAATTGGATGTAGCATTGGAGAAAATCAAGGTTGTTCATGCCTCAACTGCAAATGGACCAGCTGATATGGCAGGTACAGGTGGAAGCTCAACGACTACTTCTCTGTACAAAAACATTCGTGAAGTAGCGGCAACGCTGCGCGAAACTTTAAAGTTAGCAGCGTCAAAAATATGGAACGTTGACCCCTCGGTCATTACGACCAAAGATGGCATTTTGTCAGCAGGTGATAAAAGCATGACATACAGCGAATTAGCGAAACAAACCACGGATTGGAAAGCGGCTAAAACACTTGAATTGCGTCCCGAATCGCAATTCAAATACGTCGGAACAGACCAAAAACGGCATGATTTGAAGGAAAAAGTCTTAGCAAAACCCATTTATGGGATTGATACCGACTTGCCGAATATGGTCTATGGCGCAGCTCTTTACAGCCCTTATATTGGCGGTATTTTAAAAAAAGTGGATATTGGTGAAGCCAAAAAATCGGCGGGTGTCATAGATGTTTTTCCTTATGAAGATTGGGTTGGAGTTGTAGCAAATAGCCGTTATGCGGCTGAAATGGCGGTTGAAAAAATCAAGGCGGAGTGGGATTTTCCAACAAAATATGCCACAAAAGACGTGTTAGACACCATAACCGTTGGGAAAGGCACAGAAGTGAACGTCCAAAAACAGGGTGATACTGAGGGGGTACTCAATGATAAAATTTCTAGCTTTTTGCAAAGCGAATACCGCACACCGTTGGGCGCACACGCAGGTATGGAGCCTTCTGTTACGGTTGCCGATGTGGTGGGCGACAAAGCGACTATTTATACCTCGTTTCAAATGACCTATAATATGCAAAGTGATGTCGCAAGCGGAATTGGTTTGAGTGGTAAAAATGTAGATGTCAGAACGGGTTACCTCGGCGGCGGTTTTGGTCGGCGAGCGATGAAACACAATGCCGTCGAGGCGGCAAAACTGTCACAAGCCGTAGGCAAGCCTGTGCATTTGATTTATACACGGCAACAAGAGTTTCAAAATGGCTATTTTAGACCCAATACGCACCATGTACTGAGGGGTCAGTTGGACGGCAACGCTAAATTGGTTGCCATAAAACACGAATTGGCTACGGCAGATATGATTCTTTTAGCATTGTCGCCAATTGCAACGACGGTTTTGGGGGCTGATTTTATTTCGGCGGGACATGGTTCGCACATTCCTTATGCCATTCCGAACCGCAAAGCGACGATGTGGCAAGGCGTTTTGCCTTTTAAAACGGGTATTTGGCGGGGTGTGGGCATGTTTGCTAATACCTTTGCCGTCGAAAGTTTTATGGACGAAATGGCGCATAAAGGAGGGACTGATCCTTTGAAATTCCGTTTAGACCATTGCGACAATAGTGATTTATTGAAAAGACGTAAGGACGTTTTGACTATTTTAGCCGAAAAAGCAGGGTGGAGTAGTCCCAAACCGGAAGGTATTGGACGTGGTATTGCTGTTGGCGAAGACAGAAAAACGATTTCAGCGGCTATTGCAGAAGTTAAAATTGTTGAGGGTATGATTAAAGTCGGCAAGGTCACTCAAATCATTGATGCGGGTAAAATTGTCAATCCCGAAGGTGTTCGGCAACAAGTCGAAGGGGCTACGATGATGGCAATGAGTGCCGCCCTTTTTGAAGAAGTGCAGATTGAAGACAGTCAAGTGGTGCAAACCAATTTCCATAATTACCGAGTGGCGATGCTCATGGATACGCCGCAAATTGAGGTGATTATGCACGAAGGCGCACCCAAACCTTATGGTGTAGGTGAGCCGCCAATGTCACCTGTTGCACCTGCTATTGCGAATGCTATTTTTGATTTGACTAAAAAACGGTTGCGTTCGTTACCGTTGCAAAAGGCTTTGGATGATTTTGAAAAACAAGGGAATGGAGTAGGGTAGTGGCGTTAATGTCCGATAAACTGCCTCGTTTGTCTTAATGAAAATATAACTTCATGATGGTTTTTGAGTCTCCGTTTAAAATAAATTTTTGAAGAAAAAAGTAAAGTATGTTATTAAAATTAGAAGAAAAATCAACTTTCCAAAAGTTTCAAACTTTTGGAAAGTTTTGTGTTTTTGCGATGTTTTTGTTCTTAATTGCTTGTAAAAACGATGAAAATGAGGGTAAACCACTTGTTTTAACGCCTACCATCATGGTAGTTAAGGATACAACGGTTAAAATCGAAATGCGCTCGATACCTGCTTTTGATACCATATATAGAGATATGATTGCTGTCAAAGGTGGCTATGCTTTTGTCGGTTCTGATTCGAATGGTTTACAAGTTGAAAATCCGCGTTTTTGGATTCATGTTCAGCCGTTTTTGATGGATATTAGCCCTGTGACGGTTGGTCAATTTCGACAATTTGTACACACTACGGGCTTTAAAACCGAAGCGGAAAAATTCGGAAATGGTGGTTTTATTGACGAAACGTCCGATAAAACATGGATTTTGAAGGACGGTTGCACGTGGGAATATCCCGAAGGTAAAGATTATCCTGCTGCGACGGATAGTTTGCCCGTCACACAAGTCTCTTGGAACGATGCAGAAGCCTACGCAAAATGGGCGGGAAAAAGGCTACCACATGAATTGGAATTTGAATACGCCGCCCGCAATGCCCGCAACGACCAAACGCTTTATTCGGTTGGCAATAGCCTAAAAACGGCTGATGGCAAATGGCGGACGAATATTTGGCAAGGCTCTTTTCCGTATAAAAACTTTGTAGAAGATGGCTATAAATTCGCTTCGCCTGTGGGTCATTTCGGCAAAACACCTTTGGGCTTGACGGATATGACGGGCAATGTGTGGCAATGGTGTCAAAATGGCAAATTCAGCTATGCCGATGTCGTTGAATCCTTAAAAAATGGCGGAAAAGTCACAGAAATTGACTTAGAAAAAGCACAACGCGGCGGTTCTTTCTTATGCGAAACAACGTGGTGTCATGGCTATCGGGTATCGGGAAGGTCATTTACATCGCCTGAAACGTCGCTTTTGCATGTGGGTTTTAGGTGTGTGAAGGATTTTTGAGCCTCCGACACCAAAGGGGAGTTTGCTGTTAATAATTTAAAAAATAATGGAACAAAACGGTGTTTGGTCGGAAGACATTAAAATTCGAGCTTTTATGGTGGATAGAAACAGAGAAGCCAATGTGGTTGCTATCCAAAATATGTGTCAAGAAGTGGCGGGTAATCATGCCAATTTTAGAGGATTGGGTTTTGAAGGTATGCAAGCGCGTGGTTTGGCGTGGGTACTTAATCGCTTGAAAATCAAGGTGTTTCAGTTTCCAAAATGGACAGAAACGGTGACGGTGAAGACGTGGGTGAGCCAAATGCAGCCGTTTTCGCATCGGCATTTTCAGATAATAT
>JAYTUR010000214.1:0-2345 GCA_043744475.1 Saprospiraceae bacterium
CTGCAAAACGGGTCAAAAAGCCCAAAAGTAAGCACACCAAAACACCGATGTATGTCCAATAAACGCCATTCAAAAAAGTGACTTCTTGTGCATCGGCAATGCCCAACCAGTGCATCAAATAACTCAAACGCAATTGGTAATCGGGCAGTGAAATATCAATCAAATCGCCTTGTATATAGCCATATTTACCGTATAAATCGAGCAAATCTGCTCTAAGCGACAGCATCAAACTCAAGGCAACCAATGCCGTTCCGATGCGGAAAAAAGCCCAATGACGTGCATTTGTTTCGCTGAAAAAAGCGGTGTCAAGGCGACCAAAATAGTGATTAAGGTCTATATTTTTCAAATTCATAGAGCGCGTGTTGCTCAAAAAATTGTTTGTTGCCATCTCTGAAAGCTTTTGGTGGTGGAAGAATATAATAAGCTGTGACTATGCGTAAAGTGTTGGTTTCAGGAAATTTCTCATACGTACGCGCTGCAACTGAGCGCATCACTAAATCCTTCAAGGTATCGTTTTTGATGTCTCTGATGAAGTTAGAAGCCGCCGTCAACCGATTGTAACCCTCTTGCGTATTGAAAGCCATCGTGTTGACCGCTTGACCGCCGTTTGCGTCTGTGCGTTCAACGACAATTTGATACGGAAAAGGCGGGTCGGGTGAAAAAAACGAGTAGCCCGTGATGCCCGTATAAGTATCGTAAAAACCAATCGTTGACTGTATAGACTGAGGGATACTTTGCGACACTTTTTCAGCCGCATCTAAGAGTTTGACAGAGCGAGGCGGTAAGCCATTTTTGGCTGCCTCGAATGCGTTTAGGGCGATGATATTGGTCAAAAAAATGCTCATCAGATGAAAAGCACAGCCCAAAAGCACTGCTAAACGCAACAGTTTAGTCCGTTTTTTCATTGCCGTTTATTTTAATATTTTTGGAATAATACAGGGAGAGAACAAGCCCACAGTTGGGGCAGTGGGTTTCTATAAGGCACTTAAATAAATGATTATCAGATGATTATAAATGTTGTTTGTGCCTTATGACCCACTACCCACTGCTTACTGTGTTTTGTCGAAATTGACGTTATGTCATTCAGAATTAACGTGCATACTTTGTCATGATAGCATTGACTTTGCTCTGTACGTCTCTGCCGATAGCTACGGACGGATTGTGGACTACAAGCGTTTCACTAATCGCATTTTTCCACATTTTCGTATGGAAAATAACTGTACCTTTTAGTGCCGCAGCTTCAGACGTTGTTTTGTTGGTCATAGCGACATTGAGTAGGCTCGCTTGACCGTAACTTGCAGCTGTTCTGCCTTCGTTCACTTCAAGCAATTTGAAGGACGTTTGGTAAGGTTTGAGCAAATTTAACAAAGCCGTTTTGTCTTCTGATGTCATTTGAACACCGTCAAGAACCCACGAACCGTCTTGTTTTTGAGTTGCTTTTTGAGCGAAAATAGCGTTAGACGCTAAGATGAATAGGGCGAAAAAAAGGATCTTTTTCATTTTAATTTGTTTTAAAAAGTTCAAGAAATTGTGATTTAATTACATTTTTACTGAGGGGGTCATTTTGATTATAATTTGTTGTTCGGAACTGTCATCGTTTGTATAATCTAAAAGGTGTTATTGCGTGACATTTCTTATTGAAATAAATTTTTGACGTCAATTTTCATTCTTGTTTTATGTGTCTGTCAAGGGTATAATCCAAAAGGTGTTTCCGCGTGACATTTTTTTTGAAATAAATTTTTTCGATTTTTGAGATGCCCTCTTTTGGTGCTTCGATTGTATAAGCGAATAGTTGAGTGAACGTGACATTTTTAAAGCAACTTTTTTAAAAGGAATAATAAACACATAGACACAATAAGCACATAGTATTGATAATCAATTATCTAAGCTATATGTCTATTGTGTCTATGTGTTTATTATTCCTTTTATGCTCAGTCCCAAAAACTTGTATTAATTTTGAGGATTGTTAAAAGTTAAAAAAAAGTTAACGCAACGTGTCACGCCGACCACCGTTTTAGATTATAAAAATAGAAAGAGAATATGACCGATCATCCGATACACAATTTTGGGCTGAAAGCAGCCCAATTTGCTCAATTACGAGCCGAATTACTGAGGGGCGATGAATCGCTGTTTGAACATGTTTTTGTCAAACATTTTGACGATTGCCGCGTCTATCTCATCAGAAATTGTGCGGCACAGGCAGACGATGCTTACGATATAACGGCGGAAACCATTATAGCTTTTCGTAAAAGATTGCTTGAAAACAAGGTCGAATACGGCAATTTGCGGTTTTATTTTACCAAAATGGCAAAAGACAGCTATTTGAAATGGTTAGAAAAAAACAA
>JAYTUR010000215.1:0-9056 GCA_043744475.1 Saprospiraceae bacterium
GCCATTGAGCGTTTGAAAACGGCAAAAAATATCCTTAATCGTCCGCGCCATGACGTGGTGAATACCCGGCAAACCATTCGCCGACGGTGGTCCTTCATAGAAAACCCATGAATTATTCGGGTCACGCTGTTCAACGGATTGCTCGAAAATGTTGTTGTTTGCCCAAAATTGTAGAATCTGTTTGTCTATTTCGGGTAGGTTTAAGCCTTTGAATTCTTTGTACATAATTTTATAACTGATTGATTTTTAGTTTTTTCTGTAATTAGAATAATACCAGTCATATACCGGTTTACTATCTAAAGTCTTAAAATCTATATTAGTGAAAAATCTTAAATATTGATAACATCGTGCTATGTTAAGTACAACTGTAGTTTCCGATTTCATTCGAGAAATTATTTCTCTAATCGCATCAGCATTTGTAGCTAAATTTGGCAAATCAAGTTGTTTTAAAAAACTCTCGCGCCGACGACTAGAATCATTAAAAGGGCTTCTTAAATTATAGTTGTAATCAAAATTACCTCCTTTTTGTAATAATAACGACTTTGAATAGTTACGAATCATATCGTTTTCAGCATAATTTGAAAGACTATCTACAAAACATAAATCTTTATAGCTGTCGTAGCCTATTTGCTCAACAGCAATTTGAATTTTAGGTAAATATTCAAAAATCTCACGAGTTTTATCAGTTTCTACTTTAACTACGTCTTTCAATTTATCACTAACTTCTTTCCTCGCTGTTAAATCAATCAAGGTTTGAATATTATTATTTTTAAAAGCCTCTTCAACCTTGTTACGAGCCGAGGATAAAGCCAAGTTTTTGGCATCTTCTTTCAAAAGGCTAATTTGCATTGTTGTCAAATCTCTGGTATATTGTAAAACCTCTTTTGAATCTGCTTTTGTTTCTGCAACTGTTTTGTCTGCATCAGATTTTACATTTTCAAGTTTTTTGGTTGATTGAGCAACTTCTTCGGTGATATTCTTTTTGATTTCATTTAAACTATTGCCAATCATAAATACAACAACTCCAGCTAGTAATGTAAATGCGCCTATTACGTACTTGAAAAGGCTAATCAAACTGTCATAATGCAGTTTTTCTTGACTTGGGTTTTGAATTGCCATTTTTTAGGTTTTTAAATGATTTAAAAAAAAATACTGAGGGGGTCTAAAAACAAAAAACGCCTCAACAGAATCCCATCTGTTGAGGCGTTTCAGGCGACAAAGCCGTAGCACATTCACAGATGGGTGTATCGGTAAATTATAATACGACTGTTAATAATCGGCGATGTGTGGCTCATTGTCCCCTCGATTTTAATTTTGAAAGCGCAAAAGTACATTTTTTTTCTTTTTATATGCAAAAATACTGAGGGGGTATTTTTTTTCGCTGTGGTCGGATTAATTTACTGCATTTCTAATCAATTTCCTTGGATTCAAGGCGTTCAAATTCAAACTAAATGTGATGCGATCTAAAAAACCACCTCGTTTTGACATCAGGGCTTTAAAGCTGTTAGGGTCTTCATCTATCGGTTTACCACTGAAATAAACAGGAACATAAATGCTCAAAGCATCGCCAAATATATCCCATTGAATGCCGCCACTCATCAATGTTTTTGTGGCAGAACGTAGGCTCGCAGGGCGCGTGTCGTTGAAATAACCCAAATCAAAATACGGTTTGACCCTAAAAAAACGCGGCAAATTGACGGGCAAATCAAGCGATAAGTTCAAAGCAAAGACAAAACTATTGCTGAAACCCACTTCTGTCGGGTTGCCGGCGGGCAAAGTGAATTTCATACCCCCCTCAGTAGTCGGGTCAATTTGCTGACTCGCTATCGTTGTTTCTGCGTTGCGCCCCAACCACAAACCATCGTAGCGATAATCGTTGCTGCCTCGACTCGCCAAACCCAAACTACCGCGTGAACGGGTACCATAAAAATTGCCCACGTCCCGTCCTGTATTTTTCAAAAAACCACCAACAAAAAGGCGCGCATAAAAACGTTTTCCTTTTTGATAAACAACGTCACGTTTCAAGTCAAGTGTTGTTTTTAGATAACCATAATTGTCCGTTCCAGACGTATATTCTTGATTTTCAATAGCTAAACGAAAAGACGTATTGCCCAAAGCATTTTTTATAAAACCCGAATAAGCCAATTCTGTGATATTAGAATTGTTGTATGCCTTTCCTGTTTTCACCCCCGCCGAATCGAATGTAAATCCTTGTTCACGAAGAAAAATGTGCCTTAATTCTATTTTATGACGATACGGAGACGTTGGATTGCCGCCAAAATTGATGGATACTGAGGGGGTGTATCTCTGATAAATCAAAGGCTCTTTAAACTTATCGTTGAAGTCGAAACTGAAACGTCTTGCACCCAAACCAAGCGTTATTTCATTGTTTTTAGCAAAAAAATGATAATTCACATCTGCTAAACCTGCCCATGTTTTTGACCTAAAACCATACATCGGTGCAACCGACCATTCTGTTTTTTTCAAAGGCAACAGACCATTATTGAACCACAAACCGAGCATCGCACCATCGTAGGTATTTGCACCAATAATAGGTGTGGCATACAAATTTGTCCGTTTTGAATTATCCAAACGAGGGATTAAACTCAAACGAATCGGCTCAATCGTTTTGAATGCCCCAGACGTTTTGACACTGTTATTTTGACGGTTAATTTCTGGCAATTCATGTTTATCGTCAATCACAAGCAGTTTCGCATCCTCACGTTTGGGTATTAAAACCTCAGTTGTTTGTCCGATTTCGACACCAGAAAGTCGCACCGTATAAACCGCAGAATCCACATTATTAACCGCCGAAACGGTAAAAGGTGTGGCAACTTGCCCGACGTTTTTTACCGTCGCTTGCCAAAAACCTTCTTTTGTTTCTGATAATTTTACAATTTTATAATCCACTTGTTTTGTTGAACCCATCAAACCATCAAAAAACCACGAAACATCGCCAATATCCGAAGCCGCATCCGTCCACATTTTCTTAAAATCTGCAGGTTGCGGGTGTTTGAATTGCCACTGTTTGAAGTAAGATTGCATGATTTCGTCGAATTTTCCCCGTCCGACGTAAGTCTCCAAAATCTTCAACGATTGCGCTGTTTTTTCATAAACCGCCAAACCATAATTCATGGAAGTCAATTTATCGGAAGCCGTCATCGGTGCTTGGTCACGGTGCATAAAACTAAATATTTGCCCCGCCAATTCATTCAAATTATAATCTGAACCTTTGGTTATAAAAGACGGCAAACCGACCCCCTCAGTATTTTTGCCATAATATTCAACATCATAACGATGGTCATAATAAGAGTTCAAACCCTCATCGAGCCAAGGGTTTTCACGCTCATTTGATGCTAAAATGCCTTGAAACCAATTGTGCCCCACCTCATGTGTGATGATATTATCAAGAGAATGGGCATCAAAACTACCCGACAAAACCGTTATCATCGGGTATTCCATACCGCCCCCAAAGCCTTCATCTGACATGACCGCCGATGCTTGTGGATGCGGAAAATCACCCACCGTTTCACTATAAAACTGAACAGCACGATTGATATAATCGGTTGATTTTGACCATGTTGCAGCATATTTTGGTGGAAAATAAGCATAAGTTTCTACCTTTTTATCTGTATTTTTAAGCATTACTTCTGACTTTAAAACCAAAAAACGTTTGTCGGCAAACCATGCAAAATCAATCACTTTTTCTGCTTTGTAGCGAATCGTTTTTAGCTTTTCAGAGGACGGTGGAAACGAATCATTATTCTCATTTTTAATTTTTAATTTTTCATTTTTCACAGAAAGTACCCCCTCAGTATATTTCACTTTTTCCTTCAAAAAATCCACTTCTGAAGGCGTTTGCAAAACACCCGTTGCGCCCACAACATAATTTTCAGGCAACGTAATCGCCACATCAAACGAGCCAAATTCTTGATAAAATTCGCCTTGGTCGAGGTACGGCTGCGGATGCCAACCCGTTGCGTCATACACCGCAGGGCGCGGATACCACTGCGTCATGAGGTATTGTTGCCCTGCATGACCACCGCGAGAGAACGGAAACGGTATTTTATATGTAAAAGGTGTTGTAATTTTGACACTTTTTCCAGATGGAATCGGTGCATTAAGTTTTACCTTTGCGATGTCGGGATTCGCTTTATCTACTTCAACTTCTACTTTTTTACCATCAATCTCAAAATTTAGGTCTGATAACCTGCCCATTTCGGACGGTTCAGCGAAGTAAAAACGGGTCGAACCGTTGCGGAGTGTTTGTTGTGCAAAAGCTGAATTTTTAGACTTATACGCATTCGGTTGCAACAAAATGTAAATAAAATCAAGGGATTCAGGTGCATTATTATGGTAAAGCATCTCAATCGTTCCTGACAGAGTATGTTTTTTATCATCGAGTGAAACAGCTATTTGATAATTCACTTCTTGTTGAAAATAAGCCTTTTGAGCCACATTTTTTCCCAAAAACAATAAAAAGAAAAACAGCAAGGACGTATGTACCTTCATTGGATAATTATTTTTCATTAAACAAGTAATTAGTAATCAGAGAGTTATGAATAAATTAATGTGGCTTGCGTGTGCAACGCTATTCTTTGCTTGCAGCAAAAGTATGACAAAACCAACGAAATTAGAACCTCAAACGCCCACAGAAGTTGTTGTGACACCAAAAGAAAAATTTCCAGAATCATGGTTCGGCGAATGGACAGGAACACTTGAGATTTTTAATAACAAAGGTTTGTCTCAAAGCATCCCTATGACGTGTTTGATGTCAAAAACGAACGCCGTGGGCGTGTATAATTGGAATATCATTTATGGCGAAGACCGTCTCAAAGGTATGCGTCCCTACCTTCTCCGAACGATTGATGCGGCGAAAGGGCAGTACCAATGCGATGAAATGAACTCCATAAAAATGGAATCGTACCTACTGGGCAACAAACTGTTTTGTAGCTACATTGTTGCTGGCAATTGGATAACCTCAACATACGAAAAACAAGGCGATAAAATGATTTTTGAAATCATTTTTGGCAAAGAAAAAACAGTCAGTGAAACGGGCGGCGAGAAAATTAATGGTGAGGATATACCTGTTGTGAAGACATTTCCTGTGGTGATTCATCAAAAAGCAGTGTTGATGCGGAAGAAGTGACCCCTCAGTATTTTTACTCTAAAATCGGCTCGAATGAATTTTTCGAGCCGATTTTTTTAAATAAAGCCGTAATTTAGCGGATTGAATATTGGAAACTTAAATCGTTAATTATGAAAATTAAGAAATTAGTCGTCAAAAATTATAAAGTCTTTGACCATTTGGAATTGGATTTTACGGATAAAAACGGAGACGTTTTGGATACCATCGTGTTCGCAGGGTTGAATGGGAGTGGGAAGACGACTATTTTGGAGTTGTTGAAGGATTTGATAAATAGTGTTACGCCTCAGTATTTAAAAGAAGATTCATTGATAATGTTAGAAATGTTATTTCCTAAAAAACACGTTGAGTTGGAAATCACAAATGGCAATTATAATCTTTTCAATTACGATAATATATCTGTTCGCTCTTACTCAGAAAAATTTGATGTTTTGACATTTGAATATAAAAATAACCAACCACGTTATCATTTGAACACAGTTATAAGAATTCTGACAGGACATCAGTTTTACTCTGGTTTCGACGGTTTCAAGTCAGAAATTATAGCTTTATATTTTTATGCCAACGATAAACAAGAATTAATTGATAAGGAAAGCCGAAATGTGATACAAACTACTTTTGGAGTCAATAATGTAGAGATAAGGCAGAATATTTTAGAAATTATTCAAAAACTCGTTTTTGAAAACCCGGATAAAACACCTCGCTCGATTTTTATAAAACAAGTCAATGACCTAAATAAAATTTTCAATAACCTCGACATTCCTTCAAAACTCATAGAAGTTAGTGATAAAGCTCTGATTTTTGAAAGTACCAACGGTCAAAAAATCGGCTTTGACGACCTTTCAAGTGGTGAAAAAATGCTATATTTCTTAGGTTTTACGCTCAATCAACTCAATCCACAAGATGCTTTGATTATGGTTGACCAACCCGAAGATTCCCTACACCCCACTTGGCAACAACAAATCGTCCGCTTTTTTCAAAATATTGGCTCAAACAATCAAGTTATTTTGGCGACTCATTCGCCTCAAATCATTGCCTCGGTTCGCCCTGAATCGCTTTTTGTTTTGGGTATTGATAGTGAAACCCGCCGTGTCACAGCGCATAATATGGCAGATGAACACAAGCATACACATGGTGTTGAGCCGAATCGGATTCTGTCCGAAATCATGGGAACGCCTTTGCGTGATTATGAAACGCAACAAAAAATCAACCGTCTGACCGAAGCCATTAAACAAACAGAAATAGACCCCTCAGTATCAAACCTCACAAATGTTGAAAAAATGATTACGGTTCTCACTGACGAATTGGGCAAACAAGATGCAGCAATTATGCGCTTTAACAATGAGTTGCGCCTTCTAAAACGCAAAATGATTGTGGCATAATGAGGTATATTGATAAATCAAACCGATGTATTGCTTTTGATGATTTTGTAACTCTTTATCAAGGTCGTTTACGCAACGATTGGGATAAATTCAAAAAAATCAGAGGCGGATGGGCTATTCGTTTGGCATTGCATCAACATTTATGGCATGAACAAAAAGGGCTTTGCGCTTATTGCGAGCAAGCAGTGCCTGAAAAAACAACACCTGAAAGCGATGCGAAATCTCACCTTGAACATATTCGCCCTAAAGCACGTTCAGAATTTAAACATTTAACTTTTCAATTTGAGAACCTTGTTATTTCATGCGAAGGCTTTGATTTAACGGCTGTTTCTGAACATAAAAAAGAATTTTGTGGACATTTTAAAGACAATGATTTTACAAAATTTGATGATGTGTTATTTCTGAATCCAACTGAAATTATTGATATTGAATCTTATTTTCGCTACGATAGTGAAGGACAAATAGAACCAAACCCTTTCAAAACGGATGAACAGCAAAGGCGAACAGTCTATATGATTCACACTTTGAACTTGAATAATGCAGTTTTAATTGAAATGCGAAAAACGCAATATGACCTTTGGCTTGAAAAACAATCGGCGTGGACAGAAGCAGAACTTGCCGAAGAATTGAGCGAAAATCAACGTTTACTACCCGCTTTTTTCAGTCTTTTGAAACAGAAAATTCTGTAAAATACACCCTTTAATATGACCACCGCAGACTTTCAAGAAATAGCACCCACGCTCCCGACGCAACCGGGCATCTACAAATACATTGATGCAAAAGGGACGATTTTGTATGTAGGCAAAGCTAAAAATATCAAAAATCGCTTGGCATCGTACTTTGGTGAGCGAAAAGATAGGCAACTCAAGACCAAAGCCCTTGTGCGTTTGGCGCATCACATCGAGTTTACAATTGTCGGTAGCGAGCAAGATGCGCTGCTTTTGGAGTGCGCTCTCATCAAGGAGCATCAGCCGCGTTATAATGTGATGCTCAAAGATGGCAAGTCGTATCCTTATATTTGTATCAAAATGGAGCGTTTTCCGCGTGTTTTCGTGACGCGGCGGGTCATTCGCGATGGTTCTATGTATTTTGGGCCTTATACGTCGGGATATCGGGTACAGGCTTTGACGGATTTAATCAAACAGCTTTTTCAATTGCGGACGTGTACTTTAAACTTACAACCTGACTTAATTGACAAGGGAAAATTCAAAGTTTGCTTGGAATATCACATCAAAAATTGCGCTGCGCCTTGTGTGGGATTTGAAAAAGAGGAAACGTATAACGAAAAAGTGACGCAAATCCGAAATATACTGAGGGGTCAGTTTGGTAATGTTCGGCAGCATTTGAAACGAGAAATGTCGCTATTGTCAGAAGCCTTAGAATTTGAAAAAGCGCAAAATCTCAAGGAAAAACTCTTTGCTTTTGAAGATTATCAAGGAAAATCTACGATCGTCAGTTCCACGATTTCAGATGTGGACGTTTTTTCGATAGCGACAGATGAAAAAATGGCGTATGTCAATTACTTGAAAGTGGTGAACGGTGCGATTATCCATACCTATACTTTGGAGTTGACAAAAAACTTGGATGAAGACGAGGACTCGATGTTGGCATTTGCCATGCCTTATTTGCGGGATAAATTTTTGAGTGAAAATATCGAAATTTTACTACCTTTTGAAGTGGCATTTTCTGACCCCTCAGTAAATATCGTTGTGCCAAAGATCGGCGATAAGCGCAAATTGGTTGAATTATCGGAGCAAAATGCCCGTTTTGCGGTGTTACAGCGGCAAAAACAGGATATATTAAGGGCGCAAAAACAAACGTCAACGGAGCGTATTTTAAAAACGTTGCAGTCCGATTTACAAATGGCTGATGTGCCTTTTCACATCGAATGTTTTGACAACTCCAATTTGGGAGGCACAAACCCTGTGGCGGCGTGTGTGGTTTTCAAAAATGCAAAGCCGTCGAAAAAGGATTATCGGCATTATAATATCAAAACCGTTGAAGGACCCAATGACTTTGCTTCGATGGAAGAAGTCGTTTATCGGCGTTATAAACGGCTGTTGAGTGAAGGCGAATCGCTGCCGCAACTCGTTATTATTGACGGAGGGAAAGGGCAGTTGTCGTCGGCTATGAAAAGCATTAAAGCATTAGGTATTGAAAATCAAATGGTTGTGGTCGGTATTGCAAAACAATTAGAAGAAATATTTTTTCCAAACGACCCCATTCCGCTTTACATCGACAAAAAATCGGAATCGCTCAAACTCATTCAGCAAGCCCGCAACGAGGCGCACAGGTTTGGCATCACGTTCCACCGCAATCAAAGGTCGAGAGATTTTATTCAAACGGAATTGACGGGTATTGAAGGCATCGGGGAAGTGACGGCTGAAAAACTGCTAACGGCTTTTGGCTCGGTCAAACGTATCAGAGAAGCCTCGGCACAAGATTTGGAATTGTTGATTGGTAAAAAAGCAACGAAACAAGTGGTGAAACATTTGATAAAATCTAAGGACAAAATGGATGAAAATATA
>JAYTUR010000216.1:0-2341 GCA_043744475.1 Saprospiraceae bacterium
CATCAAGATAAAATATTAAACACAGCATCCTTAAATGGTATGGTGACGACGTTTGATGCGGGTGTGTTCTTCAGAAGTGAAAAAATTGATGCGGGTGTGTTTTTAGGTGATTTGACGCAGCCAACGCTCTCATTAGTGAGTCAGAAGGTGACGGAGGTCAGTTTGAAGCGTCATTATTCCGCATATATCGCTACTCGATTTGATGTGATGAGTAGCTTAAGTTTGCACCCCTCAGTCATAATTCGCTCTGATGGTGTGCAGACACAAGTAGAAATTTCAACATTTGCGCGTTTAAATGATAATTTTTTTCTCGGTGGTTCGTTCAGAGGTTTTAGTAAAACGACGCAAGATGCCGCAACGATTTTTGGCGGTTTCAAGTTGAGTTCCAAATTAATGTTGGCTTATGCTTATGATATTACGATATCCACATTAAAAAATGTGACACAGGGAGGACATGAAATTGTATTGCAGTATAATATTGGCAAAGAATTTGGGAGAGGGAAACTACCACCAATAATTTACAATCCGCGCTTTTGAATTTTACACTTAATTGAAGACCAGAAACACATTTACACGTATCAAGAAAAATTAGGATTTACAAGTTAATTAAAATAAATAGTCACAAAAAAATGACTTAAGAATATACTTAATTGACAGAAGGAACGTTTTTTTATGACATTTTAAAGGATATAGTTTGTAAATCAACGAATTGTATAAACAAAAACTTATTCAGTTATTGTATCTCTGCAAAACATTCTATATTTGGGCGTTTTTTTCAAAAAAGACAGCCTATCATTTCACAAAATTGAGGGATAATCGAGAATTAAAGCAATGAAAAGACAATCAAAAGCACTTCTTCTTATGCTGATTGCCTTGGGGCTTACTTGGGCTTCGTGTGGCAAAAAAGAGAACGGTCAACTATTAGGCGCGAAAGATCGCCCGACTTGGAAAGGTATCAACCCTTTCGGCATGGTTTATATTCCTTCAGGGGAGTTTCATGCAGGACCAAGTGACGAGGATATGAGCCGTAGTTACGTTAATCGTCCGAAATCTGTTTCTATCGCAGGTTTCTTCATGGACGATACCGAAATTACGAACAACGAGTACCGCCAATTCGTTGAGTGGGTGCGTGACTCATTAGCTCATACCAAACTTGATCATTATATCGAGGGCGATGACGGCAAGCAAATTATTGACTGGGAACAGGAAATAGATTGGGAAGACGAAACGCTTGCAGATTTGTTTTACCAAGGTAAAGACAAGTTTGATGGTAGAACCGAATATAACGCTGAAAAATTTGTTGTCGAATATGAATATTACGATTGGCAAAAAGCAGCTCATTATAATGGTAACTGGCAACGTCCTGTTGATACAAAAGACCAAAGCAAGCGTTATTCTCGTCAAGAATTCATTGTAAAAAAGAAGGTTATCGTTTATCCTGATACACTTAGTTGGATTCGTGACTTTGCTTATTCTTATAATGAGCCCATGACGCGTAACTACTTTTGGCATCCTGCCTTTGATGACTATCCAGTTATCGGTGTCAACTGGCACATGGCTCGAGCTTTCTGTTGGTGGCGTACAAAGCTTTGGAACACGTATCGTGGTAGTAAAGACGTTAACACCGAAGATTTCCGTTTGCCAACTGAATTTGAATGGGAATATGCGGCTCGTGGTGGTCACGACCTTGCGCCTTATCCTTGGGGTGGTTATTATACCCGTAACTCAAAAGGCTGTTTGTTAGCGAACTTTAAGCCTGGACGCGGTAATTATCCTGAAGATGGTGGTATGTACACCGTAAAAGCTGATGCTTACTTCCCGAACGATTACGGTCTTTATAATATGGCGGGTAATGTAGCTGAATGGACGATTACAGCCTATACAGATAATACAAATGGTTTGCATGACTTAGAACCTGACTATCGTTACGATGCAAAAGATGATGATGCACCCGCCAAAAAACGTAAAGTCATTCGCGGTGGTTCTTGGAAAGACATCGCCTATTTCTTGCAGACTGGTACACGTACGTATGAATTTCAAGATACAACAAAATCTTATATTGGTTTCCGTTGTGCTTTGACATTCTTAGGTCGTTCAATCAACGACTTTTAATAAAAAAACGAACATTAAATACTGAGGGGGTGCTTTTTTAGCCCCCCTCAGTATCCGACTAAATACTCAGGGCAATACTCGCCTCTTTGTACTGAACATAAGATTAAATTGTATATTAATTACTTTTCAACAATGCTTTTTAGAAAAAGGGGCATAGTTGGTGCTCACTCTGTTTGGAATTAAAAATCAAAAAAAATATTTTTTTAACCTTTTTTCTAAAGTAAAAAAC
>JAYTUR010000217.1:0-9040 GCA_043744475.1 Saprospiraceae bacterium
AACCATTCAAAAGGCGATTTTTGAGCGCAGCGAAAAAGAGCCAGTAATATCTCCGAACTCACGTTAACTTATAAAATGAACTACTGAGGGGTATCAAAAAAGGGCAGCTTCAAGCGAGGTTACCCTTTTTGCGAACGGTAAAAAATATATAATTTACCCTTTCATAAAGGGCGACTGCAAGGGTCGCCTCTACGTGGGAAATGATAATTGGGTTTTTAAAACAACTTCTCAGTTATTTTTATAGGAAAGCCCTTTGGCAATTACCTTAAAAAACAAAAACAAGGTAAAACACTAAAAAAATTCGGATAATTAGTGAAATTCGTGTTTTTAAAACAACTATCAATCAAAATATGGAAATTATAACCTACACTCCGCAGTATAAAGAGGACTTCAAACGCCTCAATGTCGAGTGGATTTCAACCTATTTCAACCTCGAACCACACGACTTAGAGCAATTAGACGACCCCGAAGGCTATATTTTAAGCAAAGGCGGCAAAATCTTTTTTGCTAAAAAAGACGACGACATCATAGGTACGTGTGCCTTAGTAAAAGTGTCTGAAACATCCTATGAATTGGTAAAAATGGGTGTATCTCCTCAATTCCAAGGCTTAGGTGCGGGAAAAAAACTGATGACAAGAGTCATAGAAGAAGCCCGAAACTTAGGCTGCACTTATTTGTTTTTAGAATCAAACCAACGCCTCGTACCTGCTTTGACCATGTATAAATCATTAGGCTTTGTTGAAGTTCCAATAGGGGAAACACCTTATGCCCGAGCAGATTTCAAAGCAGAAATGTACCTTTAGATATATAATTTGCTGTATTTCATCATTCATATTTAAGGTAAAACTGTTAATTTTATCTAAACGCACCCTTATAACATTGCTTTCATATTTTAATTGCCGTTGTTTTGCAACATCATTTTAAATATTTAATAATAAACGATTATATCCAATGAACATATCAAAAGTGTTTTTGCTTCTTTGCTTTTTGCCTTTCACCATCTTATCAGCACAAAAGACAACGAAAATAAACTTCAAAATCAGCGGTTATACTGAGGGGGCCACTGTCAAACTTTTAGGCTGCCTTTTTGACCAAAACTATCTTGCCGACACAGCTAAATTGGCTGCCGATGGCAGTGTGTCTTTTACCAATGTCGTCGGTTTCCAAGAAGGATTTTACTATCTATTGACACCTGATAAAAACAATTTTCAGTTTTTTATTGCTAACGGTGAGAATAATTTCACCCTCAAAACATCAAAAGACAACCTCGTTTTGGGTATGGAGGTAGAAGGTTCAACTGAAAATCAATTACTGTATGACAACGCTCGTTCTCAAGCGGCACTTGAAGCGAAATATAATGCTCTCAATCAACAAACTCGCGCTTTACAACCCAATTCCCCTCAGTATGCAGCTTTAACAAAGCAGATGCAAGACTTGCTTGACGGACGTGATACACAGTTACAAACGCTCAAAAAAGAACATCCAAAAGCCCTTTTTACAAAATTCAAATTAGCGGGGCAAAACCCAAAGGTTAGAATCGTCAATCGTCCGAACGGCTCTATTGATAGTTCGGCGACCATGTACAATTATCGCATTGACTGGTGGAATGATGTGGATTTTACAGACGGTCGCTTGATGCGAACGCCCGTGTTTTTTACAAAACTGAAGAGGTATATTCAGGAGTTTACAGCACAACATCAAGATTCGCTCATCATAGCATCTGATTATGTATTGGATAAAACATTGGCTAATAATGAATTATTTAATGCTGCCGCTTCATGGATTGCAGGGCAATTTAAACCGGGCACGACTAAACTGATGGATGGAGAAGCTGTTTATTCGCACATCGTTTTGAAATATTTTACACCTGAACGTGTGCAAGGTGTCTCAAAAGAAGACCTTGAAAGTACCCGTAAACGAGCAGCTGAAATGCAACCCAGCCTTTTAGGAAAAATCGGTCAAGACGTTTGGGGTATTGATAAAGACAACCAACGCCGCAATCTGTACAGTCTCAAATCAACTTTCAAAATTGTATTTATTTATAATCCTGATTGTGAGCATTGTCAAGAACAAACGCCCAAACTGCGTGCCTTTTATGACAAATGGAAAGCCAGAGG
This sequence comes from Saprospiraceae bacterium, assembly GCA_043744475.1. GTDB lineage: Bacteria > Bacteroidota > Bacteroidia > Chitinophagales > Saprospiraceae > JAAFJT01. Next base: position 2,118 of record JAYTUR010000217.1, read on the forward strand.
CGTTGAAGTTTTCAGCCTCGTCGCTAATGCTAAAAATCGTGAAGAATGGTTGAAATTTCAAAAAAACTATGGCGTGAATTGGACAGATGTCTATGACCCAGCTTTGGAAAGCCGTTTCCATGAAAAATATTTTGTGGACATCACACCTGAATTGTATGTTTTGGATAAAAACAATATCATCATCGGCAAAAACCTTAAACCAGAACAGTTGCCTGAACTGTTTGAAAGTGAATTTGCAAAAAGTCATTAGTCATTTGTCATTAATGTCATTGGTCATTCGGTAACTCAAAATGACCTATGACATTAATGCCGAATGTCAAATGACTTTTTCTTATCTTTGCCCTCAAATTGCCCACCAGCCTATCGCGGTACCGATTTTGTCGGTAATGAGGAAAGTCCGGACAACGTAGAGCAACCACACCACCTAACGGGTGGGCTTCTTTTCGAGAAGTCTAAAAGGGGACAGAGAGTGTCACAGAAAATTACCGCTCCGAGCCATCGGAGTAAGGGTGAAAACGTGCGGTAAGAGCGCACGGCGTTCCGCAGCAATGCAGGAGGCGGATAAACCTTGTGGGTTGAAATGCCAAATAAACCGAGACCCCGAGCAATCGGGACAGTGTGGCTCGCACTGCACGGAGGGTAGGCAGATACATCTTTTCAGTGATGGAAAGAGTAGATAAATGATAGGTATCTTTGAACGATTTATGTCGGTTGGGGAAACAGAATCCGGCTTATCGGTGGGCAATTCCTTTTATTACTGATTGAGACTGATTTTTTTGATTTGACTGATCTTTCCGTATCTGTCAAATCAAAAAAATCAGTCTCAATTAGTAATTTTAAACAAAAATCCCGTTTCCACCGAGATGGAGAACGAGATTTTATACTTATACATAAAACTTACCAAGTTAGAGGATGTAAAGTGTCAAATTCTCTAAAACAAGAGAAGACTTTATTACATATATCTTTACGCCGCAAATGACGTGCCACAACCGCAAGATTCTGTCGCATTAGGATTGTTAAATGAAAATCCACGATTATTTAAACCATCGAGAAAATCAATTTCCATACCCAACAAATAAATCGCATGTGATTTTTGCATCAAAACTTTTAGCCCATTCACTTCGTGAATTTCATCGCCTTCTTTTTGTTCATCAAAACCCAAAACGTAGGAAAAGCCTGAACAGCCGCCGCCTTTAACACCGACGCGCAAGCCAAAATGGGCAGGTATATTTTGTTCTGAAACGATATTTTTGAGTTGTTTGACAGCACCTGAGGTAAGGATGATGGGCTGCATTTTTACTTTTTCTGCTACTGCGTTCATTGTTAAATTTTATTTTATTACAAAATTAAACCTTATCAGAGAATAAACAAAGTTATTCTTTCTACTTCTGAAAAACAATATCAACCTGATTTTGTTCACCCTTGATTATCAATGTTTTGTCAATAAAAATTCTATCGCTAATTTATAGCCCATCAAGCCCATGCCAACAATTATGCCTGCTGCTTTCGCTGAAATAAATGAATGATGCCGAAATGATTCGCGAGCATGGACATTGGAAATATGCACTTCGACAACGGGTGTTTTGATACCACCAATCGCATCGCCAATCGCCACGCTGGTATGCGTTAAAGCACCTGCATTGAGGACGACACCGACATAATCCATATCAAATCCTACTTCATGGAGTTTGTCAATCAAAATGCCTTCATGATTTGATTGTAAATATTCAAGGGATACTGAGGGGTAGTTTTTTCTCAAAATATCGAGATAATCTTCAAAAGTTTCACTACCATATATCTGTGGCTCACGCCGACCCAAAAGGTTTAAATTAGGTCCATTCAGTATGAGAATTTTCATTTTATAGTATTTTCAGTGCAAATGTAGCAGTTCTTACTGTTAAAATGCGTTATTTTGTCATTCAATAAATAAAAAAGTAATTTATGCAAAACAAACAAATACGCCTTGCGGCACGTCCCGTAGGCAATCCAAAAGAATCAGATTTTCAACTCACCGTTGAAGAAATAGCCCCCCTCAGTGCAAACGATGTTTTGGTCGAGGTGCAAGAGCTCTCGCTCGACCCAGCTATGCGCGGTTGGATGAACGCAGGACGTTCTTACATTCGCCCCGTTCAAATTGGTGAAGTTATGCGCGCTGGCGGCGGCGGTAAAGTGATTGCTTCCGAAAATCCCAAATTTGCTGTTGGGGATATAGTGACGGGTACGATGGGTATTCAACAATATTGTCACGTGCCAGAGGGCAAAGGTTTAACGAAAATTGATACCCGCATTGCCCCCCTCAGTACATGGCTTTCGACGCTCGGTATGCCAGGTATGACGGCTTATTTTGGCATTTTAGATGTCGGAGCTTTGAAAGAAGGTGATGTCGTCGTCGTTTCGGGTGGGGCAGGAGCGGTTGGTTCTGTTGTCGGGCAAGTTGCTAAAATTAAAGGTTGTCGCGTTGTCGGCATCGCTGGTGGACAAGACAAAGTGGATTATATGGTCAACGAGTTAGGTTTTGACGCTGGTATTGACTACAAAACTGGCAATCTGCACTCGGCTTTGCGCACAGCTTGTCCTGAAGGTATTGATGTCTATTTTGACAATGTAGGCGGAGAAATATTAGACGCTTGCCTTGCCATGATTCGTATGAAAGCACGAATTGTCATTTGTGGCGCGATTTCGCAATACAACAATACGGACGGGATGGTCGGACCAAAAAATTATTTATCGCTTTTGGTCAATCGCGGACGTATGGAAGGTATGGTCGTTTTTGATTATGCACCGCGCTACATGGAAGCCGTTGCTGCAATGGGCGGTTGGCTAAAAGAAGGTAAACTGAAATCGAAAGAGCACATTGTTGAAGGCAGTGTCGAAGACTTTTTGCCAACACTCATGCTCCTTTTTGGTGGTGATAAAATCGGGAAGCTGATTTTGAAATTGGTCTGAAATCTATAAACACACGGCTTCATATAATACATATTTTTTTATGAAGCTGTATGTTTAATTTAAAGTTAATGAGAAAATATATCTGCCTTATATCTATATTTTGTTACCTATCTATTGAAATCAAGGCGCAGATTTTGATTCAATTCGTCTTTGAAAACCCACAAGATTCTATCATTTTCTTAAAAAATAACCCTAATTTCTCCAAAACAGCTGCTGATACGGCTTCGGCTGTCAATATACTGAGGGGGATGTTGAAGTCCCTACATGCCCAAACTTTTTTAGAATCATCGTTTGATTCCATTCTTATTTTTCAAAAAAACATCATTGCTTATCTACATATTGGCAAGCCCTACAAGTGGGCGAGTCTTCGGAATGGCAATGTGAATAAGGATTATCTCTCGCAAGTCGGTTATCGAGAACGCCTTTTTGAAAACAAGCCTTTTTCAGCGAAGGAAATTGCGGATATTGAAGAAAAACTCTTGAATTTTGCTGAGGACACTGGTTTTCCCTTCGCGCAAGTTTGGTTGGACAGCATCAACATCGAAAATGCCGCTGTTTCTGCCGCTTTGATGATGAAAACAGGGTCATCGTTTCGATTCGATTCGATTGAATTGTCGGGTTTTGCTAAAATCTCACCTCGTTTTTTAGAGAACTATTTGGATGTCAAAAAAGGGAGTTTGTTCAATCGGACAAAAGTCTTGAAAATGGGGGTTCGTTTGGCGGAATTGCCTTATTTGACGGTTCGGAAGCCGCCAATCGTGCATTTTACTGAGGGGGGGCATGCCGTGGTGAATGTATTATTGGACAATCGAAAAGCGTCTCGTTGGGATTTTCTCGTCGGTGTACAGCCAACGACACAGCCTGATGGCTCTCAAAAATTTGGCATAACCTTCAATGGAACGGCTGATTTTCAGAACCTTTTGGGGGTTGGAGAACGGATTTATGCCAATTTTGAAAACCTACGTCCGCAGTCGCCACGCCTCAATGTGAAGGCTTCATATCCCTATATTTTGAACTTGCCGTACGGTTTTGAAGGGGCTTTCGACCTTTATAAACGCGACTCGACGTATATAGAAACCCATGCCAATGCAGGGGTACAATACCTACTTGGTGGTTCAGATTATTTAAAGTTGTTTTGGCAAAATTATAAAGCCAATAATTTGATTATCAATCGTTTACAAATAGAACAAACACGCCGATTACCTGCTACTTTAGACGTTTCAACCAATACATTAGGCTTAGAATATTTGAAACAACAATTGGATTATCGCTTCAATCCACGCCGAGGTTGGGCAATTTTACTGAGGGGGGGCGCGGGCATTCGCATGGTGCGACAAAACAGCGATATTTTAGATATTAAAGACCCAACTTTTGATTTTAAATCTTTATACGATACGGTCACTTTAAGGAGTTTTCAATATCGTTTGGACAACAAAACCGAATTTTATCTGCCTGTTTTAAAGCGTAGTGTCCTGAAATTGGCACTTACAAGCGGTTGGTTGTTTACCTCATCGCCAATTTCACAAAATGAGCAATACCGCATTGGTGGCAACCGATTACTGAGGGGGTTCGATGAGGAGAGTCTTTTTGCGACACGTTATGCCGTTGGTACGCTCGAATATCGCCTTTTGATTGGGCGTAATTCCTATTTATACGCTTTTGGTGATGTGGGTTATATCGAAAACAAGACACGCACGGCGCAAACAAAGGATACGCCTATTGGCTTTGGTGCGGGTATTACATTTGAAACGAATGTCGGTTTGTTCGGAGTCACTTTAGCTTTGGGTCAACAACAAGGCAATCCTGTAGATTTTAGAAATGTGAAGACGCATTTTGGGTATGTGAGTTTGTTTTAAACTAAAAAAAGGTCTAAAATTCACTCTTTTTCCTCAATCCAACCCACCAACTGTGGATTTTCCACTATAAAAATTTCAATCCGTTTACGACTGGCGAGAAATAAAATACGGCTGCCAAATACGCCTTTTCCTTTCAAAACCAATGTACCGTAGTTGAAAATAATGCCTTTTGACAGTTCTATTTTTTCAATATCAGCATGTGGATAACGAACATTTTTGAAGTAATTGGTCACATAAACGTAGTCCTTATCGGCATCTATCCGCTTTAAACGTATAATAGTTTTCCAAAAAACAAGGACAAAAACTGCGATAAAAACCAACAAACCCCACCGCAAACCATTCATGGACATTTGCCCAATTTGGTTTTTATCAGTCAAAAGCGTTGTCACAAAGAATACACCGAAGAAGGCAATCCAAAATGTCGGTAAAAAAATGCGAAAACCAAGCGTCCAGCTTGATGATAGTTGTCGAGTCATAATGTTATTTGATAGTGGAAAATGGATAGTTGATAATGAACAGTTGATAATGAATAATGTTTTTCAATTATCAACTATCCATTATCCATTATAATGGGTTCAATAATCCCACTAATTCTTTTACTTCACTTAATGTTTGGCGGGCAATTTTGCGGATGTCAGCCGATGAGTCCTGAATTTGCGCTTTTACCTCTTCTTTGCGTTCCGTCAAATCCACCAAACGCTCGCCGAACGGGGTTGTCAATTCGACTAAGGCTTCTGCTACTTCACCTTTCAAATCGCCATAACGCAATGTACCTGCTTGATAAGTGTCCATCAATGTATTATATACGTCCATTTTACCACATGCTCTGAGCAAATTGAATAGATTTTCAACACCTGCACTCATCTTGTCAGTTGTCTCGCCTGTATCTGTAACAGCCGATTTGATTTGCTTCCGAAGGCGATTTGGATCGCCAAAAAGGTTGATATAATGCTTTTCACCGAGCGATTTTGACATTTTTTTTGTCGGGTCAGCGGGAGAAAGCAATTTCGGAATTTCCGTAAACAAGGGTTCAGGATGTGCAAAATACTCTTTGCCAAACTGATGATTGAAACGCGCTGCGATGTTGCGGCTCAATTCCAAATGCTGCTCCTGATCTTTGCCGACAGGCACATAATCCGCGCGATAAATCAAAATATCCGCTGCTTGCAAAACTGGATAGCTGAACAAACCTGCTGAAATAAAAGCTTGATTGTCTTTTTCTTCCAATTGTTCGCGCTTGTCTTTGAACTGCGTCATCTTCGACAATTCGCCATAAGAAGTCACGCAACTCAAAATCCAACACAACTCTGTATGCTCTGGCACGAGTGACTGAATGAAAAGATTCTCTGACTTAATACCACAAGCCATGAGCTGGAAAATCATTTTCCAAGTATTTTCACGCAAATCGGCGGCATTATAAGGCATTGTCATTGAATGATAATTCACAACGCCATACATACAAATGTATTTGTCTTGAAGGTCAACCCAATTTTTGACTGCGCCGAAGTAGTTGCCGAGATGTAAATCACCTGTAGGTTGGATGGCAGAAAGGACTCTTTTCATCACTGATTATAGGATTTTAGGATTTTTAGACCCCTCAGTATTTTTTATAAATCAAAGGGCTGCAATAACAGAAATTTCAACATTCACACTTTTAGGCAAAGTCTTGACAGCAACCGTGGCACGCGCTGGGAAATCAGCTGTGAAATAAGTGCCATAAACGGCATTAACAGCGGCAAAATCGCCCATATCCGCTAAGAAAATGGTCGTCATAACGACATTATCAAACGTTGCGCCCGCTTCTGTCAAGACGGCTTCTAAGTTCAGCATCACCTGCTTTGCTTCGGCTTCGATAGAATCCGAAATAAGGTCACCTGTGGCAGGATTGATTGGAATTTGACCACTGACGAACAACATATTGCCTGTTTGAACGGCTTGGCTATAAGGGCCAATGGGTGCGGGCGCGTTAGGTGTATTGATTATTTTTTTCATGAATCACAGATTTGAACTGATTTATATGATAAATCACAGATTCAGATTGATTGATTTGATTTTACATAATCAAAATAATCGGATCAATCAGTCTAAATCAGTGATTAAACAGAAAAAGCCCCCTCAGTA